>JAKSCH010000379.1 GCA_022360695.1 Gemmatimonadota bacterium | reverse complement strand
TCCGACTCCTCGGACGGCTGGGCGAAGCACGCTCGCAGATCGAGACCGAGGTCGCTCGGCGGATCGTCGGTCAGAAGGCGATCATCGAGAAACTGCTGATCACGCTCCTGGCGGATGGTCACGCGCTGCTGGTCGGCGTACCCGGTCTGGCGAAGACGCTCCTCGTCTCGACGCTCGCCGACGTCACCGATCTCGCGTTCAGCCGCATCCAGTTCACGCCGGACCTGATGCCCTCCGACATCACCGGCACGGAGGTGCTCCAGGACGATCAAGGCACGGGCAAGCGTCGATTCGAGTTCGTGCGGGGCCCGATCTTCGCCGACGTGATCCTCGCGGACGAGATCAACCGCACGCCACCCAAGACACAGGCCGCGCTGCTCCAAGCGATGCAGGAAGGCGAGGTCACAGTGTCGGGCGAGACGTTCGCGCTCGGCCGTCCGTTCTTCGTGCTGGCCACGCAGAACCCGATCGAGCAAGAGGGCACCTATCCCCTCCCGGAAGCGCAGCTCGACCGCTTCATGTTCGAGCTTCGCATCGGCTACCCGAACGCGGAGGAGGAGGCCATCGTCGCCGACATGTCCTCGAGCGGCCCGCCCGAGGACGTGCGCTCCGTCGTCACGGCCGACGATCTCCTCGATTTTCAAGGGCTGATCCAACGCGTGCCCGCCCCGCCGTCGGTAGTCGAGTACGCGGTTCGGATCGCCCGGGCCACTCGACCGGCCGAGGAGTCCTCGCCCGACTTCATCCGACACATGGTGAGCTGGGGAGCCGGCCCGCGCGCCTCTCAACACGCGGTGCTGGCCGCCAAGGCGCGGGCTGCCCTCGATGGTCGTCCGGTGCCGAACCTCGACGACGTCCGGCACGTGGCCCCGGATGTGCTTCGTCACCGGGTGGTCCCCGGCTTCGAGGCGGAAGCCGAGGGTCGCACGGCCGACGACATCGTGGCGGAACTCATCGCACACAGCCGCAGCTGGTAAGGATGGACGAGCCTCCGAGTAGCGGGCTTCAAAGCGAAACCGAAGGAGAGCCTCCGGAGCCGATCCGGTGATCGGGACCTTCGCGCTCCTCGGTATGCTTCTCGTTCTCTCGGGCTTCTTCTCCGGTGCCGAGATCGCGCTCTTTTCCATCAGCGACGTGAAGTGCCGCTCGCTCGTGGACGAAGGTCGAGCGGGCGCACGCGCGCTGCGCGACCTCAAGGCACGGCCCGAGCGGCTACTGATCACGATCCTGCTCGGGAACAACGTCGCGAATATCGGTGCGGCTTCGGTGGCGACGTTCGCGGCGACCGAGGCGTTCGGATCCGCGGGGGTCGGGCTGGCGACCGGCGTCATGACGCTATCGGTACTGTTCTTCGGCGAGATCACGCCAAAGAGCTTCGCGGCCCGAAACGCCGTTCGGCTGTCGCTTCTGGCGGCGCCGTTTCTCCGAGGTCTCGGTCGTCTGCTCCTCCCCCTCGTGCTCCCGTTCGAGTGGCTGGTTCAGCGCCTCCTGCCGGAGTCCGATCCCGCCACGCACGTCTCCGAGTTCGAGATCCAGGCGATGACGCGGCTCGGTCACCAGGCGGGGGATATCGACGACCACGAGCAACGACTCATCGAGCGCGTGTTCACGCTCGATCGTCTCAAGGCGCGCGAGATCATGACGCCGCGGGTCGAGCTTCAGGCGTGGGAGGATTCCCTCCGGCTCGCCGACATCACCCAGGAGCTTTCCGACGTCCGCTTCAGCCGCATCCCCGTGTACGGCGAGTCGCTCGACGACGTCACCGGCGTGCTCTACCGCAAGGAGGCGTACGACGCGCTCCTGTCCGGTCAGCGCGACGTACGGCTCTCGCAGCTCGCGCGCGAGCCGTTCTTCGTACCCGATACGGTCACGCTGATCGAACTGCTCGAGCAGTTCCAAACGCGGCGCGTGCACATGGGGATCGTCGTCGACGAGCACGGAGGCGTGGACGGCGTGATCACGCTCGAAGACATCCTCGAGGAGCTCGTGGGCGAGATCGTCGACGAGACCGACGAGCCGGAGGAGCCGATCGTCCGGCTGAGCCGGCGCGAGATCCTGGTCCACGGGACGGCGGAGCTGCGCGAGATCAACCATTTCTTCAACACATCGTTCCCGTTGCTCGAGCACCGTTCGCTCAACGGGTTCCTGCTCAGCGAGCTGGGCCGCGTCCCGGAGGCCGGAGAGAGCGTCGACTACGGCGGGGTCACGGTACACATCCTCGAGGCGACCGATACGCAGGTGACGCGCGCCCGGATCCGTCGCAGCTCACCACCTCCGATCGACACCGCCGGAGAGCCCCCCGAGGCCCGGGCGACCGGGTAGCCCGTCTCGTACGACTAGCTGGGCCCCAGACCGATGTAGCCGCTGTACCAGTCGACGAGGAAGTCGCCGAACACGAACGTGACCGCGGCCCCGAGAGCCAGGAAGACGCCGAACGGGACCAGCTTGCCGGTCTTGAGCGAGATCGGCCCGAAGATGACCGAGCCCGTGAGCGCGCCCAGGAAGATCGTCATCAGCGCGCCCAGCGGGCCGAGGAAGGCGCCGACCATCGCCATCATCTTCATGTCACCCCCGCCCATCGCGGGCTTCTTGAACGCGCGCTCACCGAGCCAGCCCACGGCGAAGAGGACGAAGAACCCGAGCGCCGCACCGGCGAGCGAGATGAGCGGCGTCGGCTCGCCCGGGAAGAACGATGCGGCCAACCCGGCGGCCAACCCGCCGATCGAAAGCGGATCCGGTATCAGGTAATGAAGCGCGTCGGTCACCGCGATGGCGAGCAGGATGGTGCAGAGGATGGCCCCGACCAAACCACGTGCCGAGGGTCCGTAGAACCACGCCATCCCGATCCAGATCCCGAGCGTGGCGAGCTCGATCGCGGGGTATCGCCACGAGATCGGCTCGCGACAGTGTCGGCAGCGCGCTCGCAGGATGAGCCACGACAGGATCGGGATGTTGTCGTGCCAACGGATGGTCTCGCCGCAGGCCGGGCAGCGGCTGCGTGGCTTGACGACGCTCTCACCCGCGGGCAGCCGGGCGATGCACACGTTCAGGAACGATCCGATCACCGCCCCGAGAAACGCCGCCCAAACCAGAAACACCGGATCCGGCATCCCCTCCCCCACTCGTCGACCTCCGTCGGGTGGTCGTTTTCGCCTTCAGTCGCTCGCCAGCCGGTCCAACAAGATCGCGCCCGCCGCAGCCACGTTCAGAGACTCGACGTTGGCGTGCAATTTCACGCCCACCGTACGCGCAGCCACCTGGGCGAAGACGTTCGAGACTCCGTGCGCCTCGCTGCCCAGCACCAGAGCGAGCGCGCCGGGTGACTCGATCCGACGACTCAGCGGCTCACCCTTCGCGGTCGCGATCCATATCGGCACGTCGCGATTGGCGAGGGCGGCGGCGGTCTTTTCCCGTTTCGCACGGAACGCGGGCACTTTGAACGTAGCGCCGGCCGACGCCCTCAGCGCCTTCGGACCCCAGGGGTCCGCGGCCGGTCCTACACCGACCACCGCGCACGCCCCGAGGGCCGCGGCGGTCCGGATCAACGTCCCGGTGTTTCCCGGGTCCTGCACGCCGTCGAGCACGACGATGAGCCCCCGTCCCACGTCGCCCCAACCGACATCGGGGATCTCGCCGATCGCCAGGACCGCCCCCGGAGACTCGGTGTCCGCGATCGCTTCGAGGACCTTCTCGGGCACGAGCTCGGCGCGCACGCCACGCGTCATCGCCCGGTCGAGCAGACGGAAGATGGGACCGTTCTCGGGAGTTTTTTCGTTCGCGAGCACGCGCACGATGCGACCCGGCCAGTCGAGCATCTCCTCGACCAGCTTCGGGCCTTCGGCCAAAAACAGACGGTGGGCGTCGCGTCTCTTCCGTCGCCGTAGCGACCGCCAGATCTTCGTCTCCGCACGGGTCGGCATCCGTCAGTGTACGATGCGATCGCCGAGGCCGGCATAGGAGCGGCCTCGTGCCGCGATCGAGCCTCGAGGAGGAAGCGCCGCGCGCATGACACCGATCGAACCGCCCATCGCCCTCACGATCGCCGGAAGCGACTCGGGGGGCGGCGCGGGCATTCAAGCAGATCTCAAGACGTTCCATGCGTTCGGGGTGCACGGCGTCTGCGCCGTCACCTCGGTCACGGCGCAGAACACGCGCGGCGTGAGCGCGATCGCGCCGGTCGACCCCGGAGTGGTCCTCGCGCAAATCGACGCCGTCTGCCGGGACCTGGCGCCCAGCGCCACCAAGACGGGCATGCTGGCGACGCGCGCGGGCATCGACGCGACGATCGAGGGGATCCACGCGGCGGATCTGGGGACGTTGGTCGTGGACCCGGTGATGGTCGCGACGAGCGGAGACCCGTTGCTCGAGCCGGACGCGGCGCGCGCGCTCGTCACGGAGGTCCTGCCGCTCGCCCGGCTCGTGACCCCGAATCTCTCCGAGGCGACGCTGATCGCCGAGATGCCGGTGGCGACGGTCGATGACATGGTGTCCGCGGCTCGGGCCATCGTCACGCGCGGCGCGGACGCGGCGCTCGTCACGGGAGGCCACCTCCCGGGCGAAGAGGCGGTGGACGTGCTGTGGACCGGACACGAGGAGCGCGTATGGCGACGCCCGCGGATCGACACGACGAGTACCCACGGTACCGGCTGTACGCTCTCGGCCGCGATCACCGCCGAGCTCGCGAAGGGACGGCCCTTGGTGGACGCCGTCGAGGGCGCGCTATCCTTCACCCGGCGCGCGATCGCCGCGGCACCGGGGTTGGGCGAGGGCCATGGCCCCCTCAGTCATTGGGTCGAGCCGGACTAAAGCGGCTCACTCGCCGTACGGCACCCAGATGTTCTTGACCTGCGTGGCGCGTCGAAGGACGTCGCGACCCTCGACCTCATCCCCGAACCAGTCGCGCGAGCGCCCCCCGTCGACCCATGTCTGCTTGAGGTTGTCCGCGGATCGTCGCTCGACCTCGGCGCTCCCCTCCGCGGTACCGAAATACCACATGGCGTCGACCGCGTCGTGCGAGGCGAGCACCTCGGTCAGCTCTTGTTTGTCGCCGGTCAGAATGTTGATCACGCCGCCCGGCACGTCCGACGTCTCGAGCACCTGGTACAGGTTCGTGGCCGGCAGCGGCCAGCGTTCCGACGCCACGGCCACGACGGTGTTCCCGACGGCGACCGGTGGGATCACCGTGGAGACGAAGCCGAGCAGGCTCGGCTCGTCGGGACATACGACCGCCATGGCGCCGATCGGCTCGGGCATGGCGAGCGTCACGTTGCGAAACGGCGTCCGGTGAACGTCACCATCCCACTTGTCGGCCCACGCGGCGTACGTGAACACCCTGCGGATCGAAGCTTCGACCTCCCGGCGGGCGGCCTCGGGGGCGTCGCCCTGCGCCGCGATGCGCGCCACGAACTCGTCGCGTCGGGCGGCCAGGTTCTCGGCCACGTAGTAGAGGATCTGGGCGCGAAGGTGACCGGTCGTGGTCGGCCATCGGGTCGAACGCGCCGCCTCGACGGCGTTGCGGACATCCTTCCGATTCGCGCGACCGACTTCGGCCACGGTCCGCCCGCGATGGTCCTCGACGGAGAGGCTGTAGCCGCCATCCGGACGGCTCTGTACCCCCCCGATGAACAGCTTCGCCGTGCGGTCGATGTCCGGGAGCCCCGTGTGGTTCGAGTCCTCCGGCTCGTCGTCCGCTTCGTCGTCCGGCTCCGGGGGCGTCTCTTCCGGTCGACCACCGTTCGTGTAGAACGGGACGTCTTCGTCCTCCGAGCGCGCTCGGACGTACTCCCAGAGCCCTTCTCTCCCCCCTTCCCGTCCGAACCCGCTCTCTCGGTAGCCGCCGAACCCCGAGGCCGCGTCGAAGACGTTCGTACAGTTGATCCAGACAGTGCCCGCTTTCAGGCGCGAGGCGACGTCGAGCGCGAGGTTCACGTTCTCGGTCCACACGCTCGCGGCCAGCCCGTAGCGCGTATTGTTCCCGAGCGCTACCGCTTCCTCCGGCGTGCGGAAGGTCATCTGGACGACGACCGGTCCGAAGATCTCGACCTGCGCGATCGTGGCCGCGGGCGACACGTCCGTGCAGAGCGTAGGGGGATAGAACCAGCCTTCCCGTGGCGCGCTCCACGACGGTTGCCAGATCGCGGCCCCCTCGCGACGCCCCTCCTCGACGAGCCCCTCGATACGCTGGAGCTGGACGGGAGCGATGATCGCCCCGATATCGACGCCCTTGTCGAGCGGATCGCCCATTCGAAGCGTTTCCATACGCGCGCGGAGCTTGTCCGCCAACGCGTCCGCGACGCCTTCGTGAGCCAGGATGCGCGAGCCTGCGCAGCATACCTGTCCCTGGTTGAACCAGATCGCATCGACGACGCCCTCGACCACGCTGTCCAGATCCGCGTCGTCGAACACCACGAAGGGCGATTTTCCACCCAGCTCGAGCGAGATCTTCTTGCCGGTACCCGCCGTCGCGCGGCGGATCGTGCGTCCCACTTCGGTCGAGCCCGTGAAGGCGATCTTGTCGATGTCGGAGTGCTCGACGATGGCGGCGCCCGTGGCGCCGTCGCCCGTCACGACGTTCACCACGCCCGGGGGCAACCCGATGTCGTGGCAGAGCTCCGCGAACCGTAGCGCCGTCAGCGAGGTGAACTCGGCGGGCTTCAGCACGACCGTGTTCCCCACCGCGATCGCCGGCGCGATCTTCCACGCGAGCATCAACAGCGGGAAGTTCCAGGGGATGATCTGGCCGACGACGCCCACCGGCTCGTAGCCGGCCAGCTCCTGCTCCATCAGCTGCGCCCACCCCGCGTGGTGATAGAAGTGACGCGCGACCAGCGGGATGTCGATGTCGCGGGACTCTCGGATCGGCTTCCCGTTGTCGAGCGTCTCGAGCGTGGCGAACAGCCGCGAGTGCTTCTGTAGGTGGCGAGCGATCGCGTACAAGTGACGCGCCCTGCCGTGTCCTCCGAGGACCTGCCACAGGGGCTGCGCCGCCGCCGCGGCCGCGACGGCGGCGTCGACATCCGCCGGGGACCCCTGGGCGATCTGCCCGAGCTCCGTCTCGGTCGCCGGGTTGAGCGTCGCGAACCGCTCGCCTCCCGCCGGCGCGTGCCACGTCCCGCCGATGTAGTGATCGAACGCGGGACCGCGGGTCCGGATCCAATCGCGCGCGTGATCCGCGGCCTCGGGCGCCGGACCGTACTCCATCGTCTCGAACAGCTCTGCGATCTTGGGCATCGCTCTCCTCCCCCGGACCCCGTCGCGCGGACCGAGTCCCATCTGCCTCGTTGTGCTCCGTCGAGCCCCGTCAGCCCATCGGGTGCCGGTGATACGCCGAGTAGCGACCCGTGACCCAGTGCTCGAGCTGACGCTCGATGTCGGCGAGCAACGAGCTCGCTCCGATCCGGAAGAGAGCGCGACTCAACCAACCGTCTCCGAGCTCTTCCTTGACGAGAATCAACCACTCCAGCGACTGCTTCGCCTTCCCGATCCCGCCCGCGGGCTTCATCCCGACGTGATACCCCGTGAGCTCGCGGTAGCCGCGGATGGCGCGCGCCATCACGAGCCCGAACGGGAGCGTCGCGTTCACGCTCTCCTTGCCGGTCGACGTCTTGATGAAATCGGCTCCCGCCATCATGCAGGTCCAGCTGGCGCGGGCGACGTTGCGCAGCGTACCCAGCTCGCCGGTCGCCATGATCGTCTTCAGGTGCGCATCTCCGCACGCTTCGCGAAACGCGCGCACCTCCTCGTAGAGCGCCGGCCAATCGCCGGTGAGCACGTGGCGACGGGTGATGACGATGTCGATCTCTTCGGCCCCGGCCTCGACGGCTCTCTCGATCTCCGCCAGACGCCCCTCGAACGGCGTCAGACCGGCCGGGAAGCCGGCCGCGACCGAGCAGACCGGGATTCCGGTCCCTTCGAGCGCGGAGACGGCCTCGGAGACCATCGTCGGGTACACGCAGACCGACGCGACGCGGAGATCCAGGTCTCGGACCTCGAGCGCGTCGAGCAGATCGCCGCGAATCGGCTGGCGGGCCTTGGCCGCGAGCCGTCGAACGCGACCGGGCGTATCGTCGCCGGCGAGCGTCGTGAGATCGATCATCGTGACCGCTCGAAGCAGCCACGCGGCTTGCCACTCTCTCTTGATGCTCCGGCGCTTCCCCGACGTGGCCGCGCGTCGCTCGATCGCGCTCCGGTTCGCGCGCTGCTCGGCGATCACGTCGAGGTCGAGCGGGATCCCTGCGTTACGAGCGTCCAACGCCGTCACGACGCCTTCGGTCGTCGGCTCGCGCCCACCGCCGCCCCCGCCCGATTCGAGCGTGAGCGTCTTCTCGGGTGCCTTCGCCATCTCGGCCACGTCCCTCCGTTACGTTCGATTCGGAATATCGTGGACCGAACCCATCGGGGCGAGCATGACCACACGAATCGACGTCGAAGACGTCCGCGCGCGCCTCGCCGCCGCCGGAACACCGGAGCGCGCGGTCGGCGCCAAGGCCTATCTGAAGAGCGACCTCGAGTTCCTCGGCGCCCGGGTGCCCGACATCCGCCGGATCGCGAAGTCGTGGCTCCGGGCGCACCCCGATTTGTCCCGGACCGATCTCATCCGCGCGGTCCGGGCGACGTGGCGCCCGCGCGTTCACGAGCTCCGCAATCTCGCCGGCGTGCTGCTCGAGCTCCGCTCCGACCTGCTGGCACCCGCCGATCTCGCGCTTCTCGAGCGCATGATCCGGGAAGCCGGGACCTGGGCGTACGTCGACCTGATCGCGATACGCGCCGTCGGCTCGATCGCCGAGCGGTTCGACGTGGGCACCGAGCTGGATCGCTGGTCGGTGGACGAGGACTTCTGGGTCCGTCGCTCCGCGATGCTCGCGCTCCTGCTTCCGCTGCGACGCGGCGAAGGGGACTGGGATCGGTTCGTCCGCTACGCCGACTCGATGATCGAGGAGAAGGAGTTCTTCATCCGCAAGGCGATCGGCTGGGTGTTGCGCGACGTCTCCAAAGTGGATCCCGACCGGGTCATCCGGTTTCTCGAGCCCCGCGTCGATCGGGCGTCGGGTCTCACGCTGCGCGAGGGTCTCAAGTACGTCGATGAAGCGGATCGCGAGCGGCTGCTGACCCGGTCACGGGCTCGCGCCAGGAGGCGGTAGGCGCGGGGCGTTAGCCAAACCGCGCGACCGATGCGGCGACCAGCCGCTGGAAATCGGCCTGCACCCCCTTGCTGACCTCGATCACCTCCGAGTGATCGAGCGGCTCGTCCGTCACGCCCGCGGCGAAGTTCGTGAGACACGACACGGCGCAACACCGCAGCCCGAGCGCGCGCGCCACGATCACCTCGGGGACCGTCGACATCCCGACGGCGTCGGCGCCCAGGGCTCGAAGCATCCGGATCTCCGCCGGTGTCTCGTACGCCGGCCCGTGCACGGCGGCGTAGACCCCCTCACGGAGCGTCACGCCGAGCCTCTCGGCGGATTCGAGGACGATCGATCGCAGCTCGGGGTCGTAGGCCGCGGACATGTCCGGGAACCGTACCTCGTCCCCGACGACCGGACCGAACAGCGGACTGCGACCGGTCAAGTTGATGTGATCCGACAGCAGCATCAGCTCGCCGGGCTCGAACCCGTCGCGGATCGCGCCCGCCGCGTTCGACAGGAAGAGACACGGGATCTCGAGCGCGGCGCTCACGCGCACGTAGAACGCGACGCGGCTCGGCGACCCTCCCTCGTACAGGTGCACGCGCCCGCTCAACCCCAGGACCGGGGTGCCGTCGAGCCGGCCGATGACGGCTCGGCCGGCGTGGCCGACGACCGTCGGCTGCGGCCAGCCCGGAAGGGTGTCGTACGGCACTTCCAGCGGATCCTCGATCACGTCGCCCAGTCCCCCGAGCCCCGAGCCCATCATGATGGTCACGATCGGCCGATCGGTACCGAGCCGTTCTTCGAGCCGCTCGTTCAGCGCCGAGGCGGCAGCGGACACCGCCGCGGCGATCTCGGCGCCGTCGGTCGGCCCGTCCGCGTCCCCCGCCTCGACCTCGGGCTGGCTCGACGTCACGCGAGCACCCCCGCCAGCGTGGCCGTCATCCAGGTGGCTGCCGTCCCGCCCAGCATGGCCCGCAGACCGAGCTTCGAGAGATCCTGCCGACGCTCGGGCGCGATCCCGCCGATCCCGCCGATCTGGATCGCGATCGAGCTGAAATTGGCGAATCCGGTCAGAGCGTACGTGCACATGATGAGCGCCTTGTTGGAGAGCACGAGGTCGCCGCCGAGCGCGCTGCCGAGGTTCGTGAACGCGAGGAACTCGTTCGCGACCATCTTGACGCCGAACAGCGTGCCGACCTCGACCGCGTCGGCCCACGGGACCCCGATCAGCCAGGCGATCGGGGCGAAGATCCAACCGAACAGACGCTCGAGCGTGATCCCCTCGACGCCGAACAAACCCGTGACCCACGCGAGGATCCCGTTCCCCATGGCGATGAGCGCCAGGAACGCGAGCAGCATCGCGCCCACGTTGAGGGCGAGCTTGAGACCGTCCGCCGCGCCCCCCGCCGCCGCGTCGATCACGTTGGCGTGCGTCTCCGGGAGCTCGATGTCGAGCGATCCGCGCGTCACGGGCTCCTCCGTCTCGGGCATGAGCATCTTGCTCATCACGATCCCGGCGGGCGCGGCCATGATCGAGGCCGCGAGCAGGTGCCCCGCGATGTCGGGGAACACGCCGACGAGCATGGCGACGTAGGCCGCCAGCGCCCCCCCGGCCACCGTCGCGAACCCGCCCGTCATCACCGTGTTGAGCTCGGAGTGGGTCATCTCGCGAACGAACGGTCGGATGAGAAGCGGCGCCTCGGTCTGTCCGACGAAGATGTTCCCCGCGGCCGACGTGGTCTCGGCGCCGCTCGTCTTCAGCGTACGCTGCATGGCCCACGCGACGCCCTTCACGACGTGCTGCATCAGATTCAGGTGATACGCCAGCGCCATCAGCGAAGAGAAGAAGATGATCGTGGGCAGGACGCTGAAGGCGAAGTGGGCCCCGATGCTCACGACGCCGTCCCCGCCGTCGGACACGGGTATGGTAGGGTTGACCAGCGATCCGAAGAGGAAGCTCGCCCCCGCGTTCGTGTATCCGATCAGCGCGACGAAGATGTCGTTGACCGCCGTGAAGAACCCCCGGCCGGCGCCCGTCTTGAGAACGAGCAGCGCGAAAAGGATCTGGAGCCCGAGCCCCTTCGACACGAGCCCCCAATCGATGTCCTTTCGACGGGCCGAGAAGACCCATGCCATCGACAGGAGGAAGACGAGCCCCAGGAGACCGCGCAGGAGCCGCGACACGAGCGGCTCATCGATCGGTCCGCCGATGCCCTCCAAGCCTTGAGCCGCGAGATCGGGGGCGCACAGTAGCGCGAGTACGAGCGCACATGCACCCACTCGAGCCCGGCATCTAGAGCCAACCAAGGTCACGTACCTCCTCACGCGAGAGGGTTCGCCCGGAACGTTTCGCGTCGACGAGCGCGCGCCGCTCGAACGGTTTGATGAGTACGAGACCGGCCACGAACCCGCCCACATGGGCCCAGAACGCCACGCCGCCGCCCTCGGCACCGATCGATCCGGCCCCGGAGACGACCTGGATGATGAACCAATACGCCAACATGACCCAGGCCCGCATGGGGATGACCCGGATGTAGATCACGAGAAACAGCAGCGTCTGGATCCGCACCTTCGGGTACAGTAGGAGGTAGGCGCCCATGACCCCGCTGATGGCTCCCGACGCGCCGACCGTGGGCACGCCGCTGGCGGGTCCCGTGAAGATGTGCGCGGCCGACGCCAGGACGCCGGTGAGCAGGTAGAAGACGACGAAGCGCACGTGGCCCATCGAGTCTTCGATGTTGTTTCCGAAGACCCAGAGGAACCACATGTTCCCGATCAGGTGCATCCAGCTGCCGTGCATGAACATCGACGTCAGCACGGTCTCCCACCCGAGCCCGCCGATCGTGCAAGACGCACCGGGTCCCAACCCGACCCTGCTCCCTTCCGGGATCTGGCCGGTGATCTCGCCCGGGATCGACCCGTAGGAGCACAGCGACTGCAGGAACGGCTCGCCTTGACCCATCCCCTGGATCACGAGCCAGGCGATCACGTTGAGCGCGATGAAGAGAAGCGTGACGTACGGGGTCAGCTCTGTGGGGTTCTCATCGCGGAGCGGGAACATCGGACGATGCTACCGGCCGTGGCTCCGCGCGCGCAAACGACGAGCCGCTCGTTCCCGGTCGAGACGCCATACGACGTTGAGGGCACGTCACTTGCACGGTCCGCCGCCCGGGCGCGCGGGCGTCCGTCGCTCGCGGGTGAGGAGGGCGTGTGCAGGGACAGGCTGGCGCAGGAGGGCCGCGGTTTTGGCGTTTCGCCAGGTCGCGCGTGGGGGTGGGGACCATCGGGATCGCCTGCCTCGCGTCCGGCTGTTCGAGCGACCGCCCCGAGGTCTCGCTCCCGACCGCGCGACCGCCCGCGGCCGAGGTCGAGCGACCCGTGACCGAGCCGGCCGACTCGATCGCCACCCCGCGTCCGACGGCCATGGTATCCGGGGACATCCGCTTCGCTCGACGAGGGGGCCCCGCCGTCGACATCGGCGAGACGGTCGTGTACCTGCGTCGTCGAGGGACTGCTCAGGGGACCCGTTCGTCGTCGACGGTCCGGGTGACCTCCGAGACCGAAGAGTTCGCACCGCCCCTCACCGTGGCTCGACCGCGTCAGGGCATCGTGCTCGCCAACGAGGGGCCCCTGGTGCATCGGATCTTCACGTCGGAGCTGGAGGATGTCGCATTCGAGCTCGCGCCGGGCGCGCGCTCCGATCGGTTCTCGGTCGGCGGGCGAGGACCGGTCCGGTTCTACTGCTCGCTCCACTCCGATGAAACGTTCGTCATCTACGTCGAGGACGCCCCGCACGTCGCGGTGCTGAACGACTCGCTCGAGTTCGAGTTCGATGGCGTCGAGCCGGGACGCTACACCCTGGCGATCTGGAGCGAGCGAGTCTCCGGCCCCATACGGGAAGTGTCGGTCGACGGCTTCACCCGGCTCCGCGAGCCGATCTGGCTGTTCGCCGACTTGATCGACCCATGAGCCGGGCCCGGACGACGAGCGTCGCGGGGCGTCTGGCGGTCCTGCTCTGCAGCCTCGCGACGGTTTCGACCGGCGTTGCCCTGGTGCTCCAGGATCGTGCGCTCGACCAGGACCTCCGTCTGGCCGCGCGCGAGCGGCTCGAGGTGAGCGCCGCGGCGGCGGACCAGCTCATCGGAGATCACCTGAGGGCGCTGGCGAATCGCTATGCGGCGAGCAGCCGCACCCCCGAGTTTCGGGCCAACCTCGAAACCGGGCACGAGGAGACCCTCAACTTCTTCGCGAGCCGCCTTCTACGCGATCAAGGCGCCACCCTGGTCGGATTCCTGGATCCCGAGGGCGATCTGCTGACGTCCGCGGGGGACCCGCGGCTGATGGGGCTCGCGGAGAGCCTGGCCGGTGCGCGCGACGAGCCCGACCGCTCTTGCCTACGTCTCGATGAGATCGGGCCGACGGTGGAGCTCGATCGAGGCTGGTCGGAATGCGCGTATCCGTTCGGCGGCCCGGAATCCTCGCTGTTCGAGAGTCGCGGCGAGCTCTACGCCGGGGTCGTCATCCCGCTTCGGAGCGGCCAGGAGCTCGAAGGGGGGTTCGTCGCGGTCGAGGCAGTGGACCGGACGCAGCTCGCCCGATGGTCGAACCTGAGCGGAGCCACGCTGCACCTGGGACCGGGGGGCGGGACCGACGGCGATCTCGAGACGCAGGTCCGCGCCATCCCGGGGCTCGCGATCCGAGCCTCGACGACGATGGCGGCGGCGCGGGCCACGATCCGTCGCGCGCGCGCGAACATCGTCGCATCGGGGGTCCTGGCGCTGTTCCTCGCGCTTGGCGCGAGCCTGTTCCTGGCCCGCGCGTTCGCCCGCCCCATCGTCGAGATCCGGGAGGCCACCGCGCGGCTGAGCGAGGGCGATCTCGACTCGAGGGTCCACCTTCACCGCGGCGACGAGATCGGGGAGCTCGGCGAAGCCTTCAACGAGCTCGCCTCGCGGCTGACCGACAGCCAGGAGCGGGTTCGGAGAGCGCAGCGACTCGCGCGGTTCGGAAACTGGTATTTCGACTTCGAGACCCGGACCTTCGAGGGGACCGCCGAGTTCCGACGGCTGTTCGGGCTGGAGCTGAACGGCCCGGTGCCCGCCGCGACGGTCATCGATCAGGTCGTCCCGAACGACCGAACGGCCTTCCAGCGCGCCATGGAGCGGAGCCGTCGACAATCGACCCCGTTCCGACTCGATGTCCACGTCCCGACCGAGGCGGGGAGTCGGATCCTCCAGATCCGCGGACACGCCCGGAATCGCACCGCGACGCGGCTCGAGGGCTCGGTGCTGGACGTCACGGATCGGCGAAAGGCGGAGGAGCAGATCCGCTATCTTTCGCGCCACGACCCGCTCACGGGGCTCGGCAATCGCGAGAAAGCCATGGAGGAGCTGGCGGCCCGCACCGACGGTCGCGCGGGGGGCGAGACGTTCGCGCTCCTCATGATCGGGGTCGACGATCTCCAGACGATCACCGACACGTTCGGGCACCCGGTCAGCGACCAGCTCCTCGTCGAGGTCGCGCACCGGCTGATCGCGAATCTTCGCCGGGGTGGCGACGACGGCCGCGAGTGGCCGGACATCGTGGCGCGACTCGGGGACGAGCGATTCGCGGCGGTGCTCGACGCCGTGCACAGCGTGGATGGGGCCGCCGGCGCCGCCGAGCGGCTCCTCGGGACGGTTCGAGGTACCTACCAGGTGGGGGAGCACGAAATATCGGTGTCGACCTCGGCGGGCGTGGCCTTGTGGCCCGACGACGGCGACGACGCGGATACGCTGCTCCGCAACGCGGAGACGGCGCTTACCCGGGTGCAGCGGAAGCAACCCGGCGGCACGCGTTTCTTCCACGAGTCCATGCATACGGATGCGAGTCGAAGGATACGGATCGCCAGCCGCCTCCCACGCGCGGTCGAGGCCGGGAAGCTCGAGCTCTTCTATCAACCGCGCGTTCGGATCGATGGAGGCGGGCTCGTCGGGTTCGAGGGTCTGGCACGCTGGACCGACGCCGAGCTCGGGTTCGTATCGCCCGGCGAGTTCATCCCGATCGCCGAGGCCACGGGGAGCATCGGCGCGCTCGGCGACTGGTGCATCGAAACCGCCTCGGCCCGGCTGCGCGACTGGCACGCCAGCGGCCTGGGCGATCTCTGCGTGTCCGTGAATCTCTCGCGCCACCAGCTCCAGCCCGCCCTGGTGGAGCGGGTATTGAGCGCGACCGACGGGCTGGATCGGTCGTGCCTCGAGCTCGAGGTCACCGAGTCCGCCCTGATCGAGGAGGGGGACTCGGCCATCGAGACGCTGACCGCGCTCCGGGCGCACGGGTTCCGCATCGCGCTCGACGACTTCGGGACCGGCTATTCGTCGCTCTCTTACTTGCAGGGTCTCCCGCTCGATACCGTCAAAGTCGACCGCGGGTTCATCAAGGAGATCGCCGAGGACGATGACGCAGCGGCGCTCGCCGGCTCCGTGCTCGCCATGTGTCAGGCGCTGCGGCTGCACACCGTGGCCGAAGGGGTCGAGACCGAGGAGCAGCTCGCCGTGCTGCGCCGGCTCGGGTATACCGAGGCGCAGGGCTTCTTCTTCGCCAAGCCGATGCCCGACTACGAGGCGCAAGCATACATCGCGACCGCGCCGAGGGCCGGCGACCGCACGACCGCGTAGGACCGGACCCACCTCCCTGCCGATCTGACACCTCGTGCGCCGCGGAGCGGCGCACGCGTGCCATTTTGTCGCGAAAAATGGCGTGTTTCGGGGCGTTTGGGGGGCATGTCGATTGCGTTCCGCTCGATGCGTCGGCCCATCCGCCGTCGGATCGGGTCAGACCGGCGAACACACGAACCCCACAGAGGACTTCCAATGGGCAAGATCATCGGCATCGACCTCGGGACGACGAACTCGGTCGTCGCGGTCATGGAGGGTGGCGATCCGGTCGTGATCCCGAGCTCCGAGGGCGCACGGACCACGCCGTCGGTCGTCGCGTTTACGAAGGAAGGCGAGCGGCTCGTCGGTCAGGTCGCGAAGCGGCAAGCCGTGACGAACCCGCTCAACACGGTCGCCTCGATCAAACGGTTCATGGGGCGCAAGAAGTCCGAGGTGACCGAGGAGATCAAGCTCGTCCCCTATGACGTCGAGGGGGACGGCCAGGATCGCGTGCAAGTGAAGATCCCGCACGCCGGGAAGACGTTCACCCCGCCCGAGATCTCGGCCATGGTGCTTCAAAAGATGAAGCAGACCGCGGAAGACTATCTCGGACAAGAAGTCACGCAGGCCGTCATCACCGTGCCCGCGTATTTCAACGACGCGCAGCGTCAGGCGACCAAGGACGCCGGCAAGGTCTCCGGACTCGAGGTCCTGCGGATCATCAACGAGCCGACCGCGGCGGCGCTCGCCTACGGACTCGACAAGAAGGCCGACGAGAAGATCGCGGTCTTCGACCTGGGCGGCGGAACGTACGACATCTCGATCCTCGAGCTCGGCGATGGCGTGTTCGAGGTGAAGGCCACCAACGGCGACACGCACTTGGGCGGGGACGACTTCGATCAGCGCGTGATCACCTGGCTCGTCGAGGAGTTCAAGAAGGACCAGGGCATCGACCTGTCGGCGGATCCGATGGCGCTCCAGCGACTGAAGGAAGCCGCGGAGAAGGCCAAGATCGAGCTCAGCTCGACCGCGCAGACGGACATCAACCTTCCGTTCATCACGGCGGACGCATCGGGGCCCAAACACCTGAATCTCACGCTGACCCGAGCCAAGTTCGAGCAGCTGGTCGACGACCTGATCCAGCGCACGATCCCGCCGATGGAGATGGCGCTCAAGGACGCGGGGCTCTCGGTGGACGAGATCGACGAGGTGATCCTGGTCGGTGGCTCCACGCGGATCCCGAAGATCCAGGACGTGGTGAAGGAGTTCTTCGAGCAGGATCCGCACAAGGGCGTGAACCCCGACGAGGTCGTCGGGATCGGCGCCGCGATTCAGGGTGGCGTGCTGGGCGGTGACGTCAAGGACGTACTGCTGCTCGACGTGATCCCGTTGTCGCTCGGCATCGAGACGCTCGGCGGAGTGATGACCTCGCTCATCGAGCGCAACACGACGATCCCGACCAAGAAGTCGGAGATCTTCTCCACCGCCGAGGACAACCAGAACACCGTCGACATCCACGTGCTCCAGGGCGAGCGCAAGATGGCGAACGACAACAAGACGATCGGTCGGTTCCAGCTCACCGGAATCCCGCCGGCGCCGCGGGGGGTGCCCCAGGTCGAGGTCACGTTCGACATCGACGCGAACGGGATCCTCCACGTGAGCGCCAAAGACAAGGCGACCGGCAAGGAGCAGAAGATCCGGATCGAGGCGTCCTCGGGGCTGTCGGACGCGGAGATCGACGAGATGGTGAAGGACGCCGAGTCACACGCGGCCGAAGACCAGGAGCGGCGCGACAAGGTCGAGGCGCGCAACAAGCTCGACTCGCTCGTCTACCAGACCGAGAAGAATCTCGAGGACTGGAAGGAGAACCTCGACGACGATGCCAAAGGCTCGATCGAAGCGGCGCTCGAGCGTGGCCGGCAGGCGCTCAAGCAGGACGACACCCAGGAGGTCACCGACGCGACCCAGGCCATCCAGGACGCCGTGGGCGCCGCCGCGCAGCAGATGTACGCCGCGGCCGGGATGGGTGAAGGCGCCGAGGCGACCCCGGACATGGAGGACATGGGCATGGGTGCCGAGGTCGAGCCCGAGGTCGAGGAGGAGAGCGACGAGGAAGTGGTCGAAGCCGACTACGAGATCGTCGAGGAGACCGAATAAGGCGACACCATCGCCTCGTTCGACCCGTAGGATCCGAGACCCGGGGTATGCTCTCCGCAGGGCAACCCCGGGTCTCGATCGTTTATCCAAATCTTCGGTCCAGGGCGCCACACCGGGGCCGGGGACTCGCGAGATGCGGGCTCGACGGTGACGAACCCTGTCGTACATTGGGCGTATGGGAAGCTGTTCCGTTTCGCGGGAGGCAGGCGAGATGAAGAGGATAAGCGATTCGATGAGGACGCGGCTCAACCTCCTGGTTGCATCCGCGTTGGCGTTTGCGTTCGGGTTGGGGCTCGCCTCGGCCCTCGACTTGACGCCGCTCTCCATCGCGGCGGATGGACGCGACGGGCCCGAGTGGGTGGTCGGCGCGCCTTCGGCGGCGAGCGTGAGCATGGCGGCCGGGTTCGGCGAAGTCGTGGAACGGGTGTCCCCGGCGGTGGCGACGATCTACGCCGAGGGTGAGCGACAGGTCCAGAACCGCCAGTTGCCGTTCCGGCTTCCCCCGGGGTTCGAGGGCGAGCCCGACCAGGAGGAGGAAGGGCCGCGTACACAACTCCAAGCCTGGAGCGGCTCCGGCTTCGTGATCTCCGACGATGGGTACGTGGTGACCAACAACCACGTGGTCCAGGGCGCGGACCGGGTCGATATCGAGCTGTCGAACCAGCAGCGATTCAATGACGTCGAGGTCGTGGGGCGTGATCCTCAGACCGACGTCGCGCTGCTCAAGATCGACGAGCGCGACCTGACCGTGCTGCCGATCGGCTCCAGCGACGACACCCAGGTCGGCGAGTGGGTGCTCGCGATCGGGAGCCCGGGGTTCAGCGGCACACGCGCCGCCACGCTCCACACCTCGGTCACGGCCGGGATCGTCTCCGCGAAAGGCCGAGGGATCGACATCCTGCGGAACGCGAACAACCCGCTCGCCATCGAGGACTTCATCCAGACCGACGCCGTGATCAACCGGGGCAACTCGGGCGGACCGCTCGTCAACGCGGCCGGTGAGGTGATCGGCATCAACACGGCGATCTTCAGCACGACGGGCTCGTATCAGGGCTACGGATTCGCGATCCCGATCGAGCTGGCGCGCGAGGTCGTCGACGACCTGATCGAGTTCGGAGAGGTGCGACGGGCGCTCATCGGCGTCAGCATCACCGACGTGACGTCGACCGACGCGCAGTTCTACGACCTGGATGAGGTCGCGGGCGCGGTCGTCGGCGGGTTCTCGTGCGACGACAGCCCCGCGCGGCTGGCCGGGATCGAGCTCGG
>JAKSCH010000259.1 GCA_022360695.1 Gemmatimonadota bacterium | reverse complement strand
GAACTCGATGCCGTCGTCGTGGGATCCGGGCCCAACGGTCTCGCGGCCGCGATCACGCTCGCGGCGCACGGGCTCCGGGTACGGGTTCTCGAGGCGGCCGATCGCCCGGGCGGGGGCCTGGCCACCGACGAGCTGACGCGGCCCGGGTTTCGTCACGACGTGTGCTCGGCCATACACCCGATGGGGGTCGGCTCGCCGCTGTTCCGGGCCCTGCCGCTCGAGGCGCACGGCCTGACTTGGATCCACCCGGAAGCACCGCTGGCCCACCCGCTCGATGACCAACCGCCCGCCGTGCTCGAGCGTTCGATCGACCGGACGGCGGCGGGCCTGGCGCCCGACGTCGACGCCTACCGCGCGTTCTTCGAGGCTCTCGTCGAAGACTGGGATGAAGCGATCCCCGAGTTGCTCGGGCCCATCGGGCCGCGACTCGCGCTGCTCCGCGCCGCGCGGTACGGGTGGCGGATCCTCGGAGCCGCGGATTCCGTGGGGACCGCCGCGTTCCAGGGGACACGCGCGCGCGCTCTCTTCGCCGGGATCGCCGCGCACTCGATCATCCCGCTCGACCGCGCGCCGTCGGCCGCCATCGCCCTGGTCTTGGGCGCCGCCGGGCACGCGGTGGGTTGGCCGCTCCCTCGGGGAGGCTCCGGCGCGCTCGCCGCGGCGCTCGTCTCGATACTCGAGGCGTTGGGCGGGGAGGTGGTCTGCGGTCGCCGGGTGCGTTCGGTGTTCGATCTGCCACCGGCACGCGCGACGTTGCTCGATCTCGGACCGGCGGGTGCGCTCGAGGTACTGGGGGCGGCGCTCCCGCGGCGGTCGCGTCGTGCGTTGTCCCGCTATCCGTACGGTCCCGGCGCGTTCAAGCTGGACTGGGTGCTCACGGAACCGATCCCCTGGCGCGATCCGGCGTGCGGCCGCGCCGGCACGGTCCATCTGGGAGGCATCGCCGAAGAGGTGGCCGAAGCCGAGGCCGCCGTCTGGCGCGGGGTCAACCACGAACGCCCCTTCGTGCTCCTCGCGCAGCCCACCCGGTTCGACGAGACGCGCGCGCCGGTCGGAGGACACGTCGCGTGGGCGTACTGCCATGTCGTCCCGGGATCGGAAGACG
>JAKSCH010000057.1 GCA_022360695.1 Gemmatimonadota bacterium | reverse complement strand
GACCGCGCCGGCGTCCGCGGCCGAGACGCCGCCGCGTCTCAGCGCGTCGAGCCACCCGACCTCGCCCCCGAGCCGCGCCATCCAGGCGTTCTTGAGGATCGCGGCGTAGTCGGGGCCGTCGAACGCTTCGCCTTGACCGAGCGTCGTCGCGACCGACAGGAGGATGTCCTCGCGCTGCCGCGTGTCGAAGACCGGGTGCATCAACGGCTGACCCAGCCCCCAGGCGCCTCCCGCGAGCTCCGCGTCGCCCCAGGCCTCGAGCTCGTGGTTGCAGGGGAGGATCCAGCCGCAGGCCGCGGCCGTCTCGTCCTGGTGCGGCGAGAGGGCGAAGGTGTTCGCCACGTTCCCCATGGCGGCCGCGAAGCCCGCGGCCGCGGGGAGCGCGTAGGCCGGGTTCGTCCCCGCCACGATCAGCGTCCGGACCTGACCGGCGTTCATCCGCGCGATCAAGCCCTGCATGTCCGCGAACGAGGCGTTCGTGCCTTCCGGCGCCCCGCCCCCGGGGATCACCGAAGTGCCGACCGCGCCGAGCACCTGGTTGAGCGCGGCGACCGCGGCGTGCGCGTCGCGGGCACCGGCCGCTTGCGACTCGAGACCCGGCGGGATCGCCACCGGTGTCGACGCCTGGGCCAGCTCGTCGGCCAGCGTCCGGATGCGGTCCGCCGGGATCCCCGCCGCCTCACCCGCGGCTTCGGGCGTGATCGATGGAGCGCCGGCGGGCAGCGCGACGCCGCGTGCGGCCGCGACCAAGCCCGCGACCGCGAGCGCCACGGCTCCCTCCGTCCCCCCGCGCGCCTCGAGCCAGTCGTCCGAGTTCGCCCCCGTGAGCGAGAGCCGCGGGCCGACGAACGAGAACTTCGCGTGGTGGTGCGCGTCGATGTCGCGGGCCGCCGCGAACCCGGCCGCCAACTCGTTCGGCGCGAGCCACGTCCCCAGGAAGTCGGCCCCGAAGCAGACGATGCGGTCGGCGCCGCTCAGGTCGAACCGCGGGAGCCCCGTCGCGCCGTAGACATCCGCCGAGCCGGCCGCCAGCGCGCCGAGCCCGAACGGCTCGAAGGCGAGGTGCTCCACGCCCATCACGCCGGCCCACTGCGAGAGGAACGCCGCGCCCGTGCCCGTCGTCTTCCCGGTCAGCAGGACCGCGCCCCCGGCTCGCACGCCGTCCGTGAGCGCCGCGAGCGCGTCGTCCCAGCTCGCGTACTGGAACGCCGCCGCCGAGGGATCCGTGTCCGTGTTCCGTCGGACGGGCGCCTGGACCCGGTCCGGGTCGTAGAGATCCTGGAGCGCGGAGATCTCGAGCGACGAGAGACCCGTGCTCTCGCCTCCGATCCGCGGGTTGGGCGCCAGCATCAGCACGCGCCCATCTCGTACGGTCGCGTGCACGGCCACGGGCTCCGGACCCGCGTTCGTCAGCACCGTGGCGTACGTGTCGGAGACGCCCGGTGTGAACCCGTCCTCCTGGACGAGGTGCGGGATGAGCTTGTCGGCGAAGTCGGGAGGGCCGCAGGCCGCCATGGTCGCGGCGCCCGCGCCGGAAGCGCCGAGCACTTTCAAGAAGTCGCGTCGTGAGGTCCCCGATTCCTCAGTCGAGGTCGTCACGACGCCCCCGTGGTCGGCCACGGGTAACCGTCGTTTCGCGGCTTCCGGCTCGCCGCCCTGGCAGGCCCCGCCGCACCCGCAGCCGCCGTCTAGTAGTGACATGCCGCGCAATCCGTGGGCGCGCGTGTCGCGCCGTACTGGGTGTCGATCGCCCGCGGGTAGAAGCTGCCGGGTTGCTGCGGTCCCGGTGGCTGTGGGGGGGGCGTGAGCTCCGCCAACGCGTGATCGGTGGCGACGTCGGTGTCCGCGGGCGGCTGTCGGTGGCACTCCAGGCACCATCCCATCGTGAACGAGGCCCACTGGTAGACGCGGTCCAGCTCTTCGACCGGACCGTGGCAGGTCTGACACGAGAGCCCATTCCGCAGGTGGGGCTGGTGGCTGAACTGCACGAACTCGGGGAGCTTGTTCACCCACTCCCACTCGACCCGCTGACCGGCGTCGTACATCTCCCGCATCTCCTCGACGGGAGGCAAGCCACTCCCCGCCACCCGGTGGCAGCCCATGCACACCTCCATGGCCGGGACGATGCCCGACACGGATTGCTCGGTCCCGCTGTGACAGTACATGCAGTCGATCTGCAGGTCCGTCACGTGGAAGCGGTGGTTGAAGGGGATCGGCTGCTCGGGTCCGAGCGTGGCGTTCTCGTGATCGGTGATGGCGCGCCACTGAGGAGGCTGCGTCGCGGCGTCTTGCTCGCCCGCGTACTGCTCCGCCTCGGCCGCGGTCTCGCCTTCGCCGTGGTCCTGCGGGTCGCTCGATCCCGTCGAGTGATCCGCTTCCTGGACGTGCAGGAACGCGGTGGGATCGAGGCTGGCGGCGGCGATCTCGGCCGGGCCCGTCACGGGCCGACGCACCACGACGACCGTGGCGACCAGGGCCAGAACCACGGCCAATGCCGCTGTGCGGGAGCTTATCTTCATCCGCCTCTCGGAGGAGGAATCGACGCGTTTTGGAGCGGCCCGAATACGGCTCGTTCATACGGGGCTTTGGGCCGCGGACAAGGTATACCGCCCCCTCGGGGATGCAACCCGATCCACCCGGGTTTTCAGCACGAAACGGACCCGGTTTCGGGTTGACCGAATCCGTCGCTTCGTTTACCATGAAGTGCTGCGAGCGGGCTCCCCCCGGGGACCCGCTCGTTCTGTCTTGACGGGGCCTTAGCTCAGCTGGCTAGAGCGCTACGTTGACATCGTAGAGGTCACTGGTTCGAGTCCAGTAGGCCCCATCGAAACGCCGCTGCAGGGGGCTGTAGCTCAGTCTGGTTAGAGTGCCGGTCTGTCACACCGGAGGTCGCGGGTTCAAATCCCGTCAGCCCCGTTCTGAAAACCCGATCTCGCGGCTTCGCCGAAGCGCGAGGTTCGCAACATGGGGCCATAGCTCAGCCTGGGAGAGCGCTTGAATCGCACTCAAGAGGTCGAGGGTTCAAATCCCTCTGGCTCCACTTTCGTCGCCACGACTCGAACCACCTGAGGACGGCGGCGGCGCCACCGTAGCTCAGGGGTAGAGCACCGCATTCGTAATGCGGCGGTCGTCGGTTCAAATCCGACCGGTGGCTTCGATTCTGCGGGCATAGCTCAGCTGGTAGAGCGCAACCTTGCCAAGGTTGAGGTCGCCGGTTCGAATCCGGTTGCCCGCTTCTTTCGACCCGGCACCCGTCGGGTCGATTCGCGCGCCGCGAGCGCGATGATGGAGTCCCTCGGGGCGTGGCTCAGTCCGGTAGAGCGCTGCGTTCGGGACGCAGAGGTCCCCGGTTCAAATCCGGGCGCCCCGATTGTCGATTTTTTTTATCCTGTTCGAGCGCCGGATTCCCGCGCGCCCCTCTCCCCTGAGCCCTTCCCGTCGCGGATCTCGCTTCACTCCTTGGTGAGACGCGTTCGCTCGAGACGAAACGGTACCCGTTCATACGTCAGGGAGGTGCGCCAATGGAGAAGCGAGGCCGATCGGTCCGCGCCCGGCGGGGTGTGTTGGTCGCGCTCGTCTTCACCGCGGGGTGCAGCGATTGCGACGACTCGGATCCCGTCGCGCCACCCTCGACCGGCGTCCTTTCGTTGTCCGCCGAAGCCATCGCGCCGTCGCAGATCGACGTGTCGTGGGAGGAGGTCAACGGACTTCCTCGTACGCTCAGTCGCTGCCGAGCCCCGATCGCGGGGGCCGGATGTACACCGACCCAGGTTCGGGCGGCGGACGTGGAGGGGCTCGTCGACCACGAGGTGATCCCGAGCACGGAGTACTGCTACACCGTCAACGGGTTTCAGCAGTCGGCCTGCGCCACGACACCGGCGCCACCCCCGGCCTCGGGGACCATCGTGTTCGACTCCGATCGAGCCGGGACGCGCGCGCTGTTCACCATCGGCGCCGACGGGTCCGGCGTTTCGCAGGTGGGTCCGTTCGGCGACGAAGGCAAGTGGTCCCCCGATGGGTCGGCGATCGTCTTCGACTTCAACCAGGGGGGCGCCGGCGCCGTGTACACCATGAGCTCGAGCGGAACCGGCATCACGCAGTTGACCCAAACGACCGAGTCCAACGAGGAGCCCGGATGGTCGCCCGACGGCGGCAGCATCGTCTTCACCACCACGCGAGACGGTGGCGATTTCGAGATCTACACCATGAGGTCCGACGGGACGCAGCCGATGCGTCTCACCGACAACGATGACTCGGACGAGCACCCCGACTGGTCGCCCGATGGCAGCCGTATCGCCTTCGACCGCTTCACGCCCGTCACGAACGCGCCGGGGCTTCGCACGCTCTGGATCATGGACGCCGACGGAACCAATCAGGCTCAGCTCACGACAGCCGAGGCGAGAGACCCCAACTGGTCGCCCGACGGCACCAAGATCGTGTTCGATCGCGAGCTCGGCGCCAACACCGGGATACACGTATTGGAGCTGGCAACCGGCGAGTCGACGCTCATCTCACAGCAGTTCGGGGATCGCGAGCCCGTATGGTCGCCCGACGGGAGCTTGATCGCCTTCGTCACGGATCGAGCCGGCAACGCCGAAATCTACATCATGCGCGCGGATGGGACCGGGGCGACGCGGCTCACGAACCACCCGGCCAACGACGGGGATCCGCACTGGAAGCCGTAGTCCGGACCGTTCTCCGCTCGCCGGGTCTCGCCGCGACACTTCACTTTGGAGTTGGTCTCCGAGCCCGGCGGATCGTAGCTTCCCCGTCCACATCGGGGCGTGGCGCAGCCCGGTAGCGCGCCTGAATGGGGTTCAGGAGGTCGCGAGTTCGAATCTCGCCGCCCCGATTACAGAACCGACGAAGGAGCTGGAGTTGACCCGGTTTTGTGGACACCCGATCTCTTGGGTGGGCTTCCCACGGTTCCGTGGACACCTAGGAGGCGCTGAGTGAAGCCTCCTCGAAGGCCTCGGGACTGACGCCGCCAAG
>JAKSCH010000441.1 GCA_022360695.1 Gemmatimonadota bacterium | reverse complement strand
CAAAACCTCATCGGGCCCGAGCTCGGCGAGGGGCTCGGAATCGTGCGGAGCGGAGAGCTGCTCGCCGCTCGGGTCATCGATGGCGCCGGGCAGTACTTCGGCCGGGCCTTTGATTTCGGCTACTCGAAATCGGCCGAGGAGACCTTCCGCCTCTGGCCGAGAGAGGTCGTGCTTTCGGACCTCGTGTGGGTCATTCGAACGTTCCGGCCGCACGTGCTCGTCACGATGTGGGGCGGGACGCCGCGCGACGGGCACGGCCAGCATCAAGTCTCGGGACTGCTGACCCATGAAGCCTGGGAAGCGGCCGGGGATCCGGCGCGCTTCCCCGAGCAGATCGAAGCCGGCGTCGAGCCGTGGACCCCCGACAAGTACTATCGCCGGACGTTCTTCGACCCGGAGGCCGCCACCCTCGCCATACCCACGGGGACGCTCGACCCGCTGCTCGGGACGTCGTACCACCAGATCGCGATGGAGAGCCGAAGTCGGCACCGATCGCAGGACTTCGGCTCGACCATCCCACCCGGCCCGCGCTCGACCTACCTGGCGCTCGTCGCGTCCCGCGTGGGGGGCGAGGAGGCCGATCCCCTCTTCACCGGAGTCGACACGACGCTGGCCCGTTTGGTCGAGCCCGCCGGGGATGACGCGCTCGCGGTCCTGGCGACCTACCGGGAGGCCCTGACCGAGGCCGACGCATCGCTGAGCGCGACCGCGCCCGAGCGGAGCTTCGGGTCGCTCGCGCGCGCATCGGAGGCGCTCGACCGCCTCCGATCGCGGTTCGACGATCCCCGTGGTGAGGTCGGGCGCGAGCTCGAGCGCCGCCGCCGCCTGCTGAGCCGCGCGCTCCTCGCGGTGACGGGCGTCCGTCTCGAGCTCCGAGCGCGAGACGACGCCCTGGTACCCGGTCAACGCGTGCTCGTAGAGGCGCGAGTGTGGAACGGCGGGGCGGCGGAGGTCGCCCTCGACCCGCCGCGGCTTCTCGCCCCGGAGTCGTGGACGATTCGGGGCATCGCGCCGGACGAGGATGTCGCGCCCGACGCCGCCGGCCCGTTCCAACGGTTCTTCGGCGTCGAGGAGCCGGTCTCGGAGCCCGGGCGGCCGCAGACGGTTTCGACCGGCGAGCTCCGGTTGTGGCGATACGACGTCCGCGTCCCGCCCGCAGCTCGACCGGCGAGCCCGTACTTCCTCGAGCGGCCACGCGACGGCGCGATCTACCGGTGGGCGGACGACACCCCGCTCCGGTCACTCCCCTTCCGCCCTCCGCTGCTCACCGGAGGGCTGGAGGCCACGCTTTCGCTCGGCGGCGCGACGGCCACGGTCCGCATCGAAGACGAGGTACGGTACCGGGGCGTGACGGGCCGCGACGGCGAGTTCTGGCGCCCGGTGTTCGTCGCGCCGCGCGTGTCGGTGGAGCCCGAACGGACGTCGATGGTGTGGCCCTCGGCCGGGCCGCCATCCCGCGAGCTCGCCTTCCGCCTGGTGAGTCACGATCCGGAGGGCGCGACCGGCGCCGTCGAGCTCGATCTGCCACCGGGATGGCGCGCGAGCCCCGCCCGCCGCGAGTTCACCCTCGCCGGCGAGAACGACGAGACGACCCTCGCGTTCACGCTCGAGCCGTCGTCCGCGGAGGTCCGGGGCGAGTTCGACGTCGAGGCTCGTCTGTCCCTGGGCGGACGCGGCTCCGAGGGGCTCGATGCGCGGGTCATCGATTATCCGCACCTGGAGCCCCGCTTGGTCGTCCGCGAGCCACGCGTGCGAATCGTGCGTTTCCCGGTGCTCGTGGCGGAGCGACGGATCGGCTATGTGATGGGGTCCGGCGATGCGGGACCGGCGGCGATTCGGGAGCTGGGGCTCGATGTCGAGCCCATCGAGCCCGGCGACTGGTCCGACGAGCGGCTCGACCGGTTCGATACGATCGTGCTCGGCGTCCGCGCCTACGAGGTACGGGACGACCTCATCGCCGAGAACGACGTGCTGCTCGACTGGGTCGAGCGCGGCGGAACGCTCGTCGTCCAGTACAACCGATACGAGTTCAGCCGCGGCGATTTCGCGCCTCGGCCGCTCCTCATCACCCGTCCCGCCCCTCGCGTGACGGATGAGGCGGCGGCCGTGACCATCCTCGACGACGCGTCGCCCGCGCTCGTCGAGCCGAACCGCATCGCCCCGCGCGACTTCGAGGGCTGGGTGCAGGAGCGCGGTCTCTACTTCCCGGCGGAGTGGGACGAAGCGTACACACCCCTGCTCGAGATGTCCGACGCGGACGAGCCCCCGCGGCGCGGGAGCCTGCTCGTCGCACCGCACGGCGACGGGCTCTACGTCCACACATCGCTGTCCTTCTTCCGCCAGCTGCCGGCGGGCGTGGCCGGCGCCTACCGTCTGTTCGCGAATCTGATCTCGCTCGACGGGCGGCGATGGCGCGAGACCACGACGTCGCAGTGAGTCGCACCCGATGACGACGGACGACCGCGCCCCGGGCGCGAGGCCCGAAGAGGACGACGAGTCGCTCGGCGTCTTCGGCTCTTGGCGTGCGCTCTACGCGGCGGTCCTCATCTACACGTTCGCGCTCGTCGCCCTGCTCTACCTGCTCACGCGTGCCCTCGACCACTCGATCACGTGAGCGCTGAGCTCCGCGCGCACGAGACCCTTCGCAGTCGCGTGATCTCGGCATGAGCGGGATCGACTGGCTGGTCTTCGCGCTCTACTTCGGCGGCGTGGTCTCGTTCGCGTACTATCAGAGCCGCAAGAACGTCGGCGTCGAGGGCTTCTTCCTCGCGAACCGCCGTCTCGGTTGGGGCGCGATCGGTCTCTCCGTGATGGCGACGCAGGCGAGCGCCATCACCTACATCGGCACCACGGGCCAGGCGTTCTCCGAGGGCATGGGGTTCGTCCAGTTCTACCTGGCGCAGCCCATCGCGATGGTCATCCTCTGCGTGGTCTTCGTCCCGTTCTTCTATCGCTCACGCGTGTTCACGGCCTACGAGTACCTCGAGCGTCGCTTCGACGCGAAGACGCGTTCGCTGACCGCGTTCCTGTTCCTGATGTCGCGCGGACTCGCGACGGGAATCGTGTTGTACGCGCCGGCCATCGTGCTCTCGGTCATCATGGGGTGGGACGAGACGTCGACGATCGTGATCATGGGCGCCATCACGGTCGCCTACACGATCATGGGAGGCATTACCGCCGTCATTTGGACCGACGTGATCCAGATGCTGATGATGTTCTTGGGCATCGGGGTCGCGCTCGCCGTCCTCTTCTCCTCGCTCCCACCGACGGTCGGGGTCGGCGACATCATGTACATCGGTGGGATCCAGGAGATGTGGTCGAGCATCGACCTGTCGTGGGACCCGACGAACCGCTACACGCTCTGGTCCGGGATGATCGGCGGGCTGTTTCTCGCGCTGGCGTACTTCGGCACCGACCAGAGCCAGGTGCAGCGGTATCTCACGGCGAGCTCGCTCAAACAGAGCCGGCTCTCGCTCATCTTCAACGCGTTCTTCAAGGTCCCGATGCAGGTGTTCATCCTCGCGATCGGTGTCCTGTTGTACGTGTTCTACCACTTCGAGCGCCCTCCGTTGGTCTTCCACGCGGCCGAAGTGGCTCAGGTCGAGTCGAGCGAGCGAGCCCCCGAGTACCGGGCACTCGAGACCCGGCACGGAGAGGTCCACGAGCTG
This sequence comes from Gemmatimonadota bacterium, assembly GCA_022360695.1. Classification (GTDB taxonomy): domain Bacteria; phylum Gemmatimonadota; class Gemmatimonadetes; order Palauibacterales; family Palauibacteraceae; genus Palauibacter. Next base: position 4,837 of record JAKSCH010000441.1, on the reverse strand, counting down.
CGCCGGACCGCGACGCTGGAGCTCGTGGACGCGCGCGCGACGGGAGATGACCTCGAGCCCCTGAAGCGAGCGATCACGGAGTACGACGCCGAGCTGGCGGGGCTCCGCCAGGACTCTCGCGCCTTGATCGCCGAGGTGCGCGGAAGCTCGTCGAACGACGTCAACTACGTGTTCCCGTCCTATTTGATCTCGTTCGTCCCGGCCGGCATCCTCGGTCTCCTGATCGCCGTGATCTTCGCGGCGGCCATGTCATCGCTGGACTCCGAGCTCACCGCGCTCTCCAGCGCGACCGTGATCGACTTCTATCGACGTCACTTCAAGCCGGAAGCGAGCGACGCGCACTACTTGTTCGTCTCGAGGATGGCGACGCTCGGTTGGGGGGTCTTCGCGGTGTTGTTCGCCCTCTACGCGGGTCAGCTGGGCTCGCTCATCGAGGCCGTGAACGAGGTGGGCTCGATCTTCTACGGGTCGCTGCTGGGTGTGTTCACGCTCGCCTTCCTCGTCAAGCGCGCGAACGGTCGCGGGGCCTTCATCGGACTCATCGTCGGGATGGCCTCCGTGCTCGCCGTATCGCTCTTCACGGACATCGCGTGGTTGTGGTACAACGTGCTGGGGACGGCGATCGTCGTGCTCGTCGGCTTTCTCCTCCGCGGCCCCCCGGGCGAAACGCAGCCGTCGACCGCGTGACGTGCTCGGCTCGGGATCTCGGGCCGCGGGTTTTGCGTTCCCGGATCGGACCGTAGAGTCCCCGTCCGGAAAACACCGCGAGCACCGGCTCGCGCGAACCCCATCACCAACGCGGGGCAGCTCGATGCTCAGTGATGTCCAGATCGCAGAGGCAGCGTCCCCTCGACCGATCGCGGAAATCGGCGAGACGCTCGGTCTGACGGCGCAGCAACTCGAGCCGTACGGACACTACAAAGCGAAGGTGCGGCCGGAGACCATCTTCGAGCGCGAACCGGGCGCGGGTCGGCTCGTGCTCGTGACCGGGATCACGCCGACGGCCGCGGGCGAGGGGAAGACGACGGTATCGGTCGGGCTCGCCGACGGACTCCGTCGCGTCGGTGCGGAGTCGGTGCTGTGCATCCGCGAGCCGAGCCTCGGTCCCGTGTTCGGGATCAAGGGCGGAGCGGCCGGAGGCGGCTACTCACAGGTCATCCCGATGGCCGATATCAATCTGCACTTCACGGGCGATCTGCACGCGATCACGTCGGCCCATGCCCTGCTCTCGGCGGTGCTAGACAACCACCTCCAACAGGGCAACGCGCTCGGGCTCGATCCGCGTCAGATCACGTGGCGCCGCGCCGTGGACATGAACGACCGCGCGCTTCGTCACATCGTCCTCGGGCTCGGCGGCCGCATCGACGGCGTCCCCCGCGAGGACGGGTTCATGATCACCGCGGCATCGGAGGTGATGGCCATCTTCTGTCTGGCCTCGAGCATCGAGGACCTCGAGAGCCGACTCGGGAACATCATCCTCGGCTACACGCGAGACGGCGAGGCGGTGCGCGCGCGCGAGCTCAACGTGGCGGGCGCGATGACGCTGCTCCTCCGCGAGGCGATCGGACCGAACCTGGTGCAGACGCTCGAGGGCACGCCCGCGTTCGTGCACGGCGGGCCGTTCGCGAACATCGCGCACGGGTGCAACTCGCTGATGGCGACGCGTGCCGGACTCGCGTTCGGCGACGTGGTCGTGACCGAGGCCGGGTTCGGATCGGATCTGGGAGCCGAGAAGTTCTTCGACATCAAATGTCGGATCGGTGGCTTGAGCCCGCAGGCCACGGTCCTCGTCGCGACGATCCGCGCGCTCAAGCTGCACGGGGGAGCGGCCAAGGACGCGCTCACGACGCCCGACCCGGCCGCGGTGCGTCGCGGCCTGGTCAACCTCGCGGCGCACATAGAGAACATCCGCGGGTTCGGCGTCGAGCCGGTGGTCGCGATCAACGTCTTCGGCACCGACTCCGAGGAGGAGATCGCGGCGGTCGCGGAAGCCGCCGAGGCCGAGGGGACCCGCTGGGCCCGATCCGATGGCCACGCTCGCGGCGGCGAAGGCTGCGAGGATCTCGCGCGCGCCGTCCTCGCGGCGCTCGACACCGGGGCCGCGGACTACCGACCGAAGTATGACGCGTCGCGCTCGATCAAGGAGAAGATCGAGGCGATCGCGACGAACGTGTACGAAGCCGACGGGGTCGACTATCAAGCGCGCGCGGACAAGGACATCGCGCAGCTCGAGTCGATCGGGATGGGCGACACCCCCGTCTGTATCGCGAAGACCCCGAACAGTCTCAGCGACGACGCGCGAAAGCTGGGTCGCCCGACGGGCTTTCGCATCACCATTCAGGACGTGCGCCCCTCCGCGGGGGCCGGCTTCGTCGTCGCGCGAGCGGGCACCGTGATGACCATGCCGGGGCTCCCCAAAGTCCCCGCCGCGGAGGGGATGCGGATCGCGGAGGACGGGAGCGTCGTCGGACTCTTCTGATTGGACGCGTCATGATCGAGATCAGGCTGGCGTTGGGAACGATGGGCGACGCGGTCGAGACGCGTCTTCGCGCCTGGGAAGAGTCGGATGCGGTCGCCCGGCTGTGGCGACGCGACACGACGTTGTGGTCCGAAGACCCCGAGACCCCCGAGCTCGCGAACCGCCTGGGCTGGCTCGATCTGCCCGCCGCCTCCGAGGCCCTGCTCCCGGCGCTGGACGAGCTGCGCGCCGCGACGCCGTTTTGGATGTCCGATCTCGTCCTTCTGGGGATGGGTGGCTCGAGCCTCGCGCCCGAGGTGCTCGCTCGAACGATCGGGGCGCAGGGGCTTCCGCTCACGCTTCTGGACACCACGCACCCACGAGCGGTGCGGGATCTCGACTGGATCCACCCCGCCAATACGATCTTCGTGGTCGCGAGCAAGTCGGGCACCACGCTCGAGACCCTGTCGCTGTTTCGACACTTCTGGTCCCGCGCGCGTGAGGTCGGCGATGAGCCCGGGGGGCACTTCATCGCGATCACGGATCCGGGCTCCGCGCTCGTCGAGGTGGCGGAGGCACGTGGGTTCCGTGGCGTCTTCGAAGCCCCGGCGGATGTCGGAGGCCGGTTTTCGGCGCTCAGCCCGTTCGGGCTCGTCCCGGCCGCGCTCATGGGGATCGATGTCGCCACGCTCCTGGACCGCGCGAGGGAAGCCGCGGAAGCCTGCGACGAGGCGGTCGAGCACAACCCGGGATTTCTGCTCGGGGCCGCGCTCGGCGAGGCCGCGCGCGCGGGACGCGACAAGGTGACGTTCATCGCGAGCCCCACGTGGGCCGCGTTCCCCGACTGGGCCGAGCAGCTCATCGCGGAGAGCACGGGCAAGGACGGCGCGGGGATCGTGCCGGTCGCGCACGAGCCCGAGCTCGACCCGGAGGCGTACGGAAACGACCGGCTGTTCGTGGGGCTGATCGCGGCGGGCGACGCCGCGCGTGACGCGGCGCAGTGGGGGGAGGAGGACCCCGCGCCCGAGACCCTCGACGCGCTCGAGGCGGCGGGGCACCCCGTCGTCCGCATCGAGCTCGAGGATGAGATGGAGCTCGGCGCGCTGTTCTTCGTCTGGGAGGTGGCGGTCGCCATGGCCGGCTCCGCCCTCGAGATCCATCCCTTCGACCAGCCGGACGTCCAGGTCGCCAAGGAGCTCGCCGAGCGGGCCATGGCGGGCGAGGTCCTGCCGGGGGCGGAGGACGCGACCGAGCTCGACCTCGCGCCGGAGGTGGCCCCGTACGGCCACGCGAGTCCGAGTGTCGACAGCGAGCCCGACGTGGGATCGCTTCGCGCGCGCGTGCGCGATTTCGTGCGCGCGATCGAGCCCGCCGACTACGTCGGGATCCACGCCTACCTGCCGATGGGCTACGAGGATATCGAAGCGCGTCTGTCAGAGCTGCGCGCCGCGCTCACGGCGGCGACCGGGGCCGCGACGACGCTCGGCTACGGTCCGCGATTCCTCCACTCGACCGGGCAGCTTCACAAAGGAGGGGCGAACAACGGCGCCTTCCTCCAGATCGTCGATGACGCCGCCTCGCACGTGCACGTCCCGGAGGGGGACTTCACGTTCCGACAGCTCGTGCGCGCACAGGCGCGCGGAGATCTGGGCGCGCTGACCGAGCGGGGCCGTCGCGTCCTCCGGATCCGCGTCGGTCCCGGCGACGTGGGCATCGGGCGGCTGGTACGGCTCATCGAGGAGATCGGCGAGGAGACGACATGAAGCTTGCGATGGTCGGGCTCGGAAAGATGGGGGCGAACATGACCGAGCGGCTGATCGAGGGCGGTCACGAGGTCGTGGCCTTCGACCTCCGCCCCGAGGCCGTCGAGGAAGCGGTGCGAGACGGGGCGGAAGGCGCCGGCTCCGTGGAAGAGGTCGTGGCCGCGCTCGAATCACCGCGCGTCGTGTGGATCATGGTCCCCGCCGGCGCCCCGGTCGATGCCACGATCGCGTCGTTCGTCCCGCACCTCGAGCCGGGCGATGTCATCGTGGACGGCGGCAACTCGCGATACACGGATACCATCCGCCGTGGCGAGGAGCTCGCGACACACGGCGTCGCGTACGTGGACTGCGGCACCAGCGGCGGGGTGTGGGGGCTCACCGAGGGGTACTCGCTGATGGTGGGCGGATCGGACGCGGCGGTCTCGACGCTTCGTCCCGCGCTCGAAACGCTGGCCCCGGGACCCGAGCAGGGGTGGGGACACGTCGGGCCGAGCGGATCCGGACACTTCGTGAAGATGATCCACAACGGGATCGAGTACGGGATGATGCAGGCGTACGCCGAGGGGTTCTCGATCCTCAAGCACAAGGAGGAGTTCGGGCTCGACCTCCACCAGGT
>JAKSCH010000344.1 GCA_022360695.1 Gemmatimonadota bacterium | reverse complement strand
TCGTCACGGGTCCCGGCCCGGCGTGAACTCGGACAGGTACAAGCCGAGATCGCCGTGTCGCGTTCGCGTCTTCACCATCACGATCTGGTGCGGCGCTTCGGCGTGTATGTAGATGCGTGCCTGCGCCTCCGGGCTGAAGATCGACATGCCGGGCACGACCGCGCTCATGACGATCGTCTCGAAACGCCCCGCCGGAACCCGGACCCGTTCGCGTCCCGTTACCGCGAATCGCGCGGGATCGCCGGCCGCTCGGTAGAAGCGCTCTGTGACGAGCTCGGCCCTGCCCTGCGCGACGTGCCGACGGAGCTCATAGAGGAGCCCGAGCTCATCGAGCGGATGCTCGGGGACCTCCGCGACGGGTGGATCCGGGCGCTCGCTCGCTTCGTCGAGCGTCTCGAGCACGAGCGAGCCATCGGGTCGATCGAGGTGGTAGCGAACGCTCGATCGCTTCTTGCCTTCCTCGATGAGGCGATCGAAACGAAGCGTGCGAAACGGGCGCGTCGCGATCCAACTCAGCTGCCGATCGTGAATCCGGAAGAAGGGGATCGGCGCGGATAGCTCGAACTCGACGCGGTGCGCCTCCTCGTCGCCGACCCGCTCGGCGCTCGCGAGCGAGAGTCGACTCCGACCCAACCGCACCGGGCCGATCGAGACACGGAACTCCATCATCTCCCCGAGCCGAGGCGCCCAGCCTTCCGGCGATCGCTCGACGTCGACGCCGTGACCCGGCGTCGCGAGTGCAGACTCGGCGCGCGTCTGCGCGGAGCCGGCGATCGGCGCCGCCAGGACGAGGGCCAGGCTCGCCGCCGCGACGGGGCTCACCGCTCGGAGTCGGGCCGAGCGGTGACGCTGGCGTAGGGCTCCGACGGCGCACACCAACGCGCCCGCCAGCGCGAGCAGGTGGTGCGTATAGATGCGCCACCACAGCAGCGCGACCGCCATCTCCTCGGGTCCGAAGTCGGTCACCAGGCTCGTCGCGAAACCGGCTTCGATGATGCCGCCGCCACCCGGCGGCGGCAGGGCCGCGCCGGGATAGAGGAGCAACAAGGGCCACGCCACGAGCCGCTGGAACGAGAAGACGCCGCCCAGCGAAAGGGCGAGAATCGGCAAGATCGCCAGACGACAGCCCACGTTGATGACGCTCAGGGCCAGCGTCGTGGCCTGGGCCCCCGCCGGTGCGCGCCGCACGCCTCGTAGCGTTCGTCGAAAGCGGAGCGAGGCGAGCCTCACACCGCGCCATGCCTTCCTCGGCATGCCGAGCAGCGCGAGCGGCTTCGGCGGCGGCTCCTTTCCTTTACCCGGCCCGCGGATCGCGAGCACGAGAAGGATCGTCGCCATGAGCCCCGAGAAGCCGGCGGTCGCCAACGCCACCATCCGCACCGGCTCGGCGAAGATGGCGAGACACACGGCGAGCGCGACGACGATCAAGAGGTCGCCGACGACTTCGCCCGCCACCAGACCGGCCGCGGCCGCCGCCGTGAAGCCATCTCGACGCGTGACCCAGACCCGCATCGGGTCGCCCCCCGAGCGCGCCGGCGTGACCGATGCGGCGGCATCGCCCATGAGGTGCGCCGCCAGCGCGGTGCTCCATCGGATCCGCTTGCCCGAGGGTCGGGAGAGATGGATCAGCCGCAACGCGCGAGCGGCCAGGGAGGCCACGACCGCCGCGAGGGCGACGATGTGACCGGACGCGGGGATCCGATCGATCAGCGCGCGCGCGTCCGATACGCGCGACGCGACGAGGATCAGCACCCCGACACTGAGCGCCACCGAGAGGATGCCGAACCAGCGCGACGCTCGTCCGATCCGGGGCATGGACCCGCTCATGTCGCGACGTCGATGAGTCGGTCGCGATACTTCAGCAGACTCCAATACATGGAAGATGAGAGGAGCGCCGGGACGACGAAGTCCATCACACAGTCGAACGCCTTCTGTACGCCGCCTCTCGCGTAGTCGCCGACCTCACGCTGCCCGTAGTAGGCGATGACGAGGATCAGCGTGGTCGTCAGGACCGGCAGGGAGAGTCGGCGTCGAAGACGCCACGCGACGGTCATGGCGAGCGCCGCCCAAAGACCGTGCGTGAAGGAGGTCTTCCAGGTTTGTTGAAGCTCGGTGCCCGAATGGGCCCAAGCCGCGATCTCACGAATCACCGGCAACTGCAGGATCAGCTCCTCCATAGGAGCCTCCCCGACCGCACCGTAGAGCGGATCATGCTCTTCCCTTCCCCAGCACACCGGGTCGCGCGCCTGGCGACCGACTCCCGATCCGACTCTAGGTGTAGTCGCGGTGTGTACCCCGAAGGCCGCCGGCGCGTAACGGTCCTGCACCCGGTTCATCTCGAGCCGGGACGAGGTTCATGACGCACGGCCGGTTCGTTGCCGCCACGTGACGTGGCGTTCAATGAGGCGTGACTGGCGGAGCCTAGGGTTCTATGGCGAGCATCCGGAGTACGTTTCCCAACGGAGCGAGCCATGACACGCGACAACCGACCCCACTCAGAGCGCCCGCTTGCCGGCGGCCCCCGCCTCGATCGTCGAGCCTTTCTGCGCACGAGCGCGCTCGCCGCGGCCGCCGCCGCCCTACCGGATCGTCTACTGGCCGATCCGTACGCGCCGATCTCGCGACCGCGTGGCGCGGCTCGGCCGGTGCGCGTCCGGGGGGTCGTCCGCTCCGAGGGTCGGGGCATCCCGGGCATCGCCGTCTCGGATGGGTTCAGCGTCGTCGACACGGCCGCGGACGGGTCGTTCGAGCTCATCAGCTCGGCCGATCGACAGTTCGTGTGGACCTGCACCCCGGCGGGCTACGACGTGCCGCTGAACAGCACCGGCACGGCGCGGTTCTACGAGCCGATCCCGCAGGGGTCGGGTGAGATGTCGGTGGAGTTCTCGCTGAGCCGGTCGGCACGTGACGATGAGTATCACGCGCTGCTGCTACTGGGCGACATCCAGACCCAGGACGCGACCGAGATGGGCTGGTTTCTCGAACAGTCCGTACCCGATCTCGCCGCGACCGTCCGCGATCTGGGAGATGTGCCCACCTTCGGCATCGCTTGCGGGGACATCATGTACGATCACCTCGAGCTCTACCCGGACTACGAGCGCGGGGTGCGAGAGATCGGCGTTCCGTTCTATCAGGTCATCGGGAACCACGACCTGGACATGGAGGGCGTGACCGACGAGGCGTCGACGGCGACGTTCTCGCGTCATTTCGGCCCACGCTACTACTCCTTCGATCGCGGGGCCGTCCACTACGTCGTGCTCGACGACGTGTTCTGGCACGGCAGCGGCTATCTGGGCTATCTCGACGCCGATGCGCTGACCTGGCTCGAGGCCGACCTGTCGCGCGTGGAGGCCGGGCGACCGGTGATCGTCGCCACGCATATCCCGGCCGTCGGCAGCGTGCATACGCGTTTGGGCGAGAGCCAACCGTCTCCCGGCGTGGCGATCATGAACCGCGAGGCCCTGTACCGACTCCTCGAGCCGTTCGAGTCGCACATCCTCACCGGGCACACACACGAGCTCGAGCACGTCTTCGAGGGCGGCACACACGAGAACGTGACCGGCGCGATCTGCGGCGCGTGGTGGAGCGGCCCCATCTGCTGGGACGGGACGCCCAACGGCTACTGCGTCTACGAAGCCTCCGGCGAGCAGATCACCTGGCGCTACAAGTCCACGGGGTTCGACGACGATCACCAGATGCGGATCTATCCGCCCGGGTCCGATCCGACCGCACCCGAGGAGGTCGTCGCGAACGTGTGGAACTGGGATCCCGAGTGGACGGTCCGCTGGTACGCGGACGGAGAGTCGCGGGGGCGGATGGCGCGGCGTCCCGGTCTCGATCCGTGGAGTGTCGAGCTCCACACGGGGGACGACCTGCCTCCGCGCCGCTCGTGGGTCGACCCGCGCGTGACGAACCACATGTTCTACGCGCCGGTCGACCCCGGCGTCCGCGAGGTTCGCGTCGAGGCTACCGATCGATTCGGCCGAACCTACTCGGACGCGCTGACGCTCGACTGAGGGCCTACGTGCCGGGCGCCCCGCCTTCCGCGATCTCGTCTTCCTCCGACATGAGGAGGGGGATGCGCTCGGCGAGTCCCTCCATCTGAGCGGCACGCTCCGCCGCCCACGCGGGGAGCGACGTTCGAACGTAGATCAACGACCCGAGACCGCCCGCAGCGAACATCAGCGAGATGAGCAGCTCGCCCAGGTTCCAGGTCGGCGCGATCGTCGCGATCACGCCGATGAGTCCCATGAAGAGGAACGCGATACCCATCGTCGCGAGCTGCGCGGTGTTCCCCTTGAGCGTTCGCATGCGTACTTGATACGCCTCGGCGGTCGGCTCGACGTGGACCTGTAGATTCCCGTTCGACCACACCCGGAGGTTGCCGTGTGTGTCGATGCGGCCTTTCGCGCTGAACGTCCGCCGGAGATCGGCCACCAGGTACTCCCACTCCTCGTCGGTCATCGCCCGGTCGATCGACACGACGCGCTCGACGGAGCGCGGGGCACCCAGGAACGACGCCGTTCGCGCGGGGATCGCCGGCGCGGCGGTCACGGATCGCGCCGCCGCCGCGATGCGCTCGGGGGCGATCCCCACCTCGGCGCCGATGTCTTGCAGCTCCGCCAGCGTAAGCCCCGCGTCCTCGGCCGGAGCCAGCGCGGCCGATCCGGGCGCCCGGTCGTCCGTCGCCGCGCGCTCCAGTATCGCCGCGACTTCGTCGTCGGTGTATCGCCGATCCTCAGTCATTTCGCGTTTCGGCGCCTCGGGCCGGGTCGTGGCTCACCGTACGGTGGCTCGTTGCGGTCGCGCGATTCACGTATGCGGTAGCGGCTCATCCTAGTGGCGCTCGCCCGTCGGGAGCCACCTCGGAGGCCGCGGGCTGGCAGGCCGGACAAAGGTAGGTGATCCGGGCCCTGTCGCCCTGTCGGAACGACTCGATCCCGGTCCCGCAGTCGAGACAGGGATCGCCCGCTCTGCCATACACCCAGAGGCGCGGGCTCGTGGGCGTCGGTCGGCGCCGGGTCGGCACCGTGGTCCGGCGACGCGTCCGCAGGTTGAACGTCATGAGGCGAGCGGCCTCGGTGAAGAGCGCCCGCATCGCCGTCCGCTCGAGCGCGCCCACGACGGTCCTCGGATGGATGCGCTCGAGGGACAGGCCCTCGCTCTTGTACACGTTCCCCAGACCGGAGGCGACCCGCTGATCGAGCAGCACGTTCGCGACCTCGCGGTGCGCCAGGCTCGGGTGACAAGCTCGGTCGAGCGCGGCGTCGAGGTCGAGGTCCGGGTCGAGCAGATCGGGTCCGAGCCGCGCGAGCCTCGCATGCGCGGGGAGCGCCGCATCGCGGATCAACTCGGCGCGATACGCGCGCGTGCACACGACGATCTCGGAGACGTCCTCGCGCTCGACGCCGCCCGCGAGCCGCGGTCTCCACCGCCGAGCGATCCGATGGAGCGTGTCCCCTTCAGGCATCGACGCTCGCCCGAAGACCCTTGTAGGAGGGCGCGAACCCCGCGGCCTCCAGCAGCGGGCGGACCGGGGAGGAGAGCGCGGCCTCTCCGTCGATCGTCTCGATCTTGAGCTCTCTTCGCCCCGACGGCGTCCCCGCCGCGACGAGCGCCCGAACCGCGCGGTCGAGCTCGTCCTCTTCGACATCGGCGCGGATGCGGACGCGGGTCCCGGCGCGATTGAGGAACAGCGTCGGGGCGCCGACGACGAGGACGACGCGCGACCCGGCGGCGCGGCGGGCGAGGCTCGGCCCGCCCGACTCGGTCGCGGAGCCGAAATCCGGCCACGGGAGGAGCCACCCGTACGGCTGCGCGGGGTCGGCGGCCGCGAGGACGACGGCGTCGTCCCGATCTTCGTCGTCCCGGGCCCGACGCAGACGGTCGACCACCCCCGCGTACGCGAATTGGGCCCCGCCGAGACCTTCGACGAAGTACCCGCGTCGGAGCTTGCCGGCCTCCTCCATCGCCCGGAACACCCGGTACGTCGGACCGAACCCGCCACCACCCGCCTCGATCGCCAGGGTCTCGCGCGTCACGAGGCCGTGACGCGCGAGCAGCTGCAAGGCGCGGGCGTGCTCCCGCTCGGTCGGAGAGACGCGCCCGTCGACCAGATCGCGGACGAGCGACCACCGACCGCCGAGCGCGAGCGGGCGCGGTCGTCTCGATCGCCGCGTCTTCCGGCGTGCCAGGAGCGCCCGGAGCGCGCCGAAGGTGTCGTTCGTCACGAGTCCCGCCCACACGAGATCCGCCAACGCGTCGAGCGCGTCGGTCTCGGGGGTCCCGACCGGCATCGCTTCCGCGAGCTCGAAGTAAAACGAGGCGCCGCGCGTCTCGAGGTGGCGAAGCAGCGCTTCGTGTGTCGCGGTGGGCTCGAGCTCCTCGAGCGCCGACTCGTCCGGTGGATCGAGCAATCGTCCGACCGCGTCTCGGCGGAAGAGGCGGATCCGACCATCGTCGCTTCGGATGGGGCTGTGGCCCACCCAGACGAGCCAGCCCGCCGCTCCGAGCTCGTCGAGCTGCCGCGGGTGAAACGCGGACACGCGCGCCGGCAGGACGCTCGCCTCGAGGTCGTGGAACGAGATCGGCAACCCCTGGAGCTGCTCGATCGCATCCTCCAACCGGCTCGCGCCGCCCCCGGGGCCGTCCACCTTGTGCCACCCCGGGAGGAAGCCGGCGAGCGCCTCCCGCGGGACGGGCGCGACTTCGTCGCGGAGCTTCGCCAGAGCTCGACGCTTGATCTCGCGGAGGACATCGGGATCGCACCACTCTTCGCCCTCGCCCCCGGGACGAAACTGACCGCGTCGGATACGGCCGTTCGCCTCGAGCTCGCGAAGCACCGTCTCCGCCTGCGCCGGCACGAGTCCGAACCGATCCGCGATCTGGCCGCTCGTGAACGGCCCGTGCGCTCGCGCCCACCGTCCGAGCAGCGCCGCCAGCGGTCGCTCGACTTCTGCCAGGAAGGCTTCGGGGGCGCCGGGCGGCGGCGGCACGCCGAGGGCATCCCGGTACAGACCCGCGTCCTCGAGCGCGATCCAGGTCTCGCGTCCGCCCACCCGACACGAGGCCACGGCGCGGCGGTCCTCGAGCTCGTCGAGCCAGGGGCCCGGGTCACCCGCGCCGCGCTCGGCGATCTCGTCGAGCCCGAGGTCACCGAGGGCTCGGAGCGCATCGAGCAGACCGTCCGCGTTTCGGACGCGTCTCGTCTCGGCCCGCCGCTGGAGGCGATCCTCGGTCGCGGCGATGGCGCCGGCGTCCAGAAGATCGCGGAGGTGTCCCTCGCCCAGGATCTCCCGCAGCAGATCCATGTCGAGCGAGAGCATCTGGGCGCGGCGCTCGGCGCCGGGCGAGTCGCCTTCGTACAGATAGGCGGCGACGTACGCGAACACGAGACTCTGCGCGAAGGGCGAGGCCGACGAGGTCTCGGCTTCGTGCAGGACGATCTCTCGCCGCTCGATCTGCCCGAGCACGTCGAGGAGCGCGGGGACGTCGAACACGTCCTTGAGGATCGTGCGGTACGTCTCGAGCACCATCGGGAACGATGGGTACTCGAGCGCCAGACCCAGGAGCTTCTGCGCGCGTAGGCGTTGCGCGAACAGCGGTACCCGCGCGCCCGGTCGGCGGCGTGGGAGCAGCAGCGCGCGGGCCGCGTTCTCGCGGAACGAGGACGCGAAGAGCGGCGAGCGCGGGAGCTCCTCGAGCAAGCGCTCCTCGATCTCGGCGGCATCGGGGATCAGCAGCTCCGCGCCCGGAGGCTCGTCGCCATCGGCGATCGTCACCACGATCCCGTCGTCGGACCACACGGCCTGGACATCGTACCCGACGCTTGCCGAGACCGCGGCCCGGATGGCGAGCGCCCAGGGCGCGTGGACGCGTGCGCCGAACGGCGTATGGATGCAGACCCGCCAGTCGCCGAGCTCGTCGCGGAACCGCTCGATCGTGATCGTCCGATCGGTCGGCAGGGTGCCGGTCGCTTCGCGCTGCTCGTCGAGGTATTGGACCAGGTTCCGCGCCGCGCGGGGGTCGAGCCCGTAGTCCTCCTCGAGGCGCTCGAGCGATGCCTCTCGGTCGAGCGACGCGATCTCGCGGACGAACCGTCCCAGCGCGCGACCCAGCTCGAGCGGCCGGCCGGGTCCCTCGCCGTGCCAGAAGGGCAAGCGCCCCGGCTCACCCGGCGCCGGCTCGACGACGACGCGATCGCGCGTGATCTCGAGGATCCGCCAGGTCGAAGCGCCGAGCGTGATGACCTGGCCGCTCTGCGACTCGTGCACCATCTCCTCGTCGAGCTCCCCGAGACGAGGCCCATCCGGACCGAGATAGACGCCGAACAGGCCGCGGTCCGGGATCGTCCCGGCGTTGGCCACCACGACCAACCGGCTTCCGCGACGGGCTTCGAGGCGATCGGTCTCCCGGTCCCAGTGGATCCGGGCCCGGAGGTCGGAGAAGTCGGTCGACGGATAGAGACCGGAGAGCAGGTCGAGCACCCCGGTGAGCGCCGCGTCGGGGAGATCGCGGAAGTTGGCGGCCCGCCGAACCAGCGTCCCGAGCTCATCGGCGGTCCAGGGCTCGGACACGGTCATCGACACGACGTGCTGCGCCAGCACGTCGAGCGGGCTGTCGGGCACCGTCCGGGCCTCGATCCGCCCCTCGCGCATCCGTCGCGCGACGACGGCGGCCTCGAGCAGGTCCCCCCGGTGCTTGGGGAACACGCGGCCGCGGCTCGAGACGCCGACGATGTGGCCCGCGCGACCGACGCGCTGGAGCCCGCGGGCCACGGAGCCGGGCGACTCCACGAGGACGACGAGGTCGACGGCGCCCATGTCGATCCCCAGCTCGAGCGAGCTCGTGGCGACGATGGCGGGGATCGTCCCCGCCTTGAGCGCCTCCTCGATCTCCTTTCGTTGGCCGTGCGCGATGCTGCCGTGGTGAGCCCGGGCGAGGTGCTCGCCCGCCTCGTCGTTGATCTGACCGGCCAGCCGCTCGCACAGCCCGCGGCTGTTCACGAACACGATGGTCGACCGATGCCCCCGGATCAGGTGAACCAGCTCGGCGGTCACCGCGGGCCAGATCCCGAACTCCCGGTTGGCCGCCTCGTCGGTCGGGGACACGGCCCGCACGTGCGGGTCGAGCGGGCGGACGACCGGCGCGGGAGACGGCTCGCTCGAGCCGGGCGATCGACGTGGCGGCGTGTCCGCCGGGCGCGTCATGTCGTCGACCGGCACCACGACGCGCAGGTCGAGATCGGGCGCTCGGTGGGTGTCCACGATCTCCACGGATCGATCGCCGCCGAGGAATCGGGCCATCTCGCTCGTCGGGCGCGCGGTCGCGGAGAGCCCGATGCGCTGGGGATCGCCGCCCGTCAGGTGCGCGAGCCGCTCGAGCGAGAGCGCCAGGTGCGCGCCGCGCTTCGTGGGGGCGACCGAATGGACCTCGTCCACGATGACCCACTCGACCGTACGCAGCGTCTCGCGTGCCTGCGACGTGAGGATCAGAAACAACGACTCGGGGGTCGTCACCAGGATGTCCTGGGGGTGCGTCTTCTGCCGCCGACGCTCCTCCTGGGTCGTGTCGCCCGTGCGGATGTCGACCTTCGGCAAGACCAGATCCTCGCCCAGCGCCGTCGCGGCTCGAGCGATGCCCGCCCGCGGGGCGCGGAGGTTTCGCTCGATGTCGTACGCGAGCGCCTTGAGCGGCGAGACGTACAGGACGCGCACGCCCGTGTCGCTCTTGGCCGCATCCGTCTCGCCCGGCGAGACGTCCGACGGTCGCGCGAGCCGATCGACGGCCCACAGGAAGGCGGCGAGGGTCTTACCGCTCCCCGTGGGCGCGATCAGGAGCGAGTGCTCGCCACGCTGGATGGACGTCCACCCGAGTCGCTGCACCTCGGTCGGCGCTTCGAACGTCTCGGCGAACCAGCGACGGGTAGCGGGTCGAAAAGCTCGGAGGGGGCTCACGGCGTACGTCGATTCCGGGTCACGTCGGTTGCGGCGCGCTTCCGCTCGGGGTTAGTGAGAGCGTTCGTCTCGCGCCCGCGAGGCAAACGTCGGCCATGGAGGATCGGTGAGTAAGGGCGCTTCCGCCACGCTCGCGTCGATCGTCGAGACCTCGAGCCAGGTCCGGGGGACGAGCGGCCGGAACGAGAAGATCGAGAAGATCGCGGATCGTCTCCGCGCCCTGAGCCCAGAGGATCGACGGATCGCCGTGGGGTTCCTGAGCGGAGCGCCCCGACAAGGTCGGCTCGGCGTCGGGTGGTCGATGATCTCTTCGCTGCCGGAGTCCCCGGGCCGACGCGGGGACGCGCTCACCCTCCGCGACGTGGACGCCGCGCTCGAGGAGATCGCGGCGATGTCGGGCTCGGGATCGACCCGTCGTCGACGCGAGGCGCTGACCGAGCTGTTCGAGCGCGCCACGAGCGATGAGGGGGCCTTCCTTCGGAGTCTGTTGCTCGGCGATCTGCGACAGGGTGCCGCCCGCGGGGTGATGCTGGAGGCCATCGCAGCGGCCACGGGGGCCGAAGCCGACGAGGTGCGTGCCGCCCATACGCGATCCGGCGACCTGGTCGGGACCCTCGACGCCCTCGAGCGCCCGGGGTCGGCGGCGGCGGGCGACGCTTCGAGGACCGTCCGCTTGTTTCGGCCGCTGTCCCCGATGCTCGCGGGCAGCGCCGAAACCGTCGACGAGGCCTTGGCGAAGCTCGGCGAGGCGCTCGTCGAAGCGAAGGCCGACGGAGCCCGCGTACAGCTCCACCGTCGCGACGGCGTGGTCCGCATCTTCTCGCGTACCGGGAACGACGTCAGCGCGTCGGTCCCGGAGATCGTCGCCGCGACGGAGAGCTTCGACGGCGACGACTTCGTGTTGGACGGCGAGGCGCTCGTGTGGACCGATGGCCGCCCGCGTCCGTTTCAGGTCACGATGCGTAGGTTCGGCGCGGCGGGGGCCGATCGCGACACCCGGGCGGCGCTCCCGCTCCGGGTCTTCGTCTTCGACTGTCTCTACGCGAACGGACGAGAGACGCTCGATCTCCCGCTTTCCGAACGGCGGTCGCTGCTCGAGGACATCGTGCCCGCCGAGCTTCGTCTCCCGTCCCGCCGCGTCGCCACCGATGACGAGCTCGCTTCTGCGACGGCGTTCGCCGAGACCGTGCGGGCGACCGGCTTCGAGGGCGTGATGGTCAAGTCACTGACCGCGACCTACGGCGCCGGACGCCGTGGGAGCGCCTGGCTCAAGGTGAAGCCCGTCCACACGCTCGACCTCGTCGTCCTCGCGGCCGAGTGGGGGAGCGGGCGACGGGAGGGCTGGCTCAGCAACCTCCATCTCGGCGCGCGCGATCCCGAGGGCGGGTTCGTGATGCTCGGCAAGACCTTCAAGGGGCTCTCCGACGCGTTGCTGGAATGGCAAACGGAGGCGCTCCAGGCGATCGAGATCCGCCGGACGAGGCGCACGGTGTGGGTGCGCCCCGAGCTCGTGATCGAGATCGCGTTCGATGCGGTCCAGGAGAGTCCGCGATATCCGGCGGGTCTCACGCTCCGGTTTGCACGGGTGAAAGGGTATCGACCCGACAAGCCCGTCGAAGAGGCGGACACGATCGATGAAGTGCGCGAGATCTTCCGCGCCGCCGGCGGCCTCGGACCCGGCGTCGGAGGGCCGGACCGACCGGGCACCGCCACCGCGAATCCGGGCGATCAAGGGGACCTGTTCGCGACGGACGGGGACGGGGACGACTAGCGCGAGGCGCTCTCCGAGCCGGACCGCGGCATCAGACTTCAGACATCAGGTTTCAGACGATGCGACGAACGGCACTCGACGTGCAGTGCAACAAAGCGTTACGCTTAGACGTTCCCTTTTTGGAGGGGTGTGCACGACCTGTAACGGCCCTTGCGATTGCACCACCCGCGCAGCCCCCGAACGGCTCCGCCGGTTGTCGCTCTCGAACCGCGATCGCGAGGCACGTATTCGACGCAAGGAGGTCCACACGATGAACCAACGGCTACTTCAAAGGACGAGATCGCTGCTCGCGATGGGCATCGCGGCGTCGGTCGGTACGGTGGGGTGTGGGGATTCCGCCTTGAGCGGCGTGGCCTTCGGCGTCTCCGGCGCCGACGTGGCCGGCGTGTACAACTCGTTCGTCCCCGACAACAGCTTGGAGCTCAAGTTGGTCGTCGGTAGCGGCGGTGGGCTGTCCGGCCAATACCAGGGCCCATCCGGTCTGGTGCGCTTCGACGGCAGGTGGGAGCGACGATCGGGCGGGATGACGGTGTTCCTGTCCGAAGCGCCGGGGGTCCCAGCCGAGATCGAGCTCGACATCTCGAGAGAGGTCACGACGACCATCATCCCGGATGGTCCCTTTTCGACCCGACCGGAGACCGCGCCCACGGATCTGCTGGAGCAGGAAGTCATGAGGCTCCGAGGCACCGCGATATTCGCGGGCGTGCAGATCGAGGTCGATCTCGTTCGGATCATCTTCGACGTCGTGGTCGGGGGCGGACCGCCGCGGTCCTAGCCCACCATGTGAGCCCCCTCGCTCGAGCATTCGGAGGGTGACGCTCGGCCAGGCTCGGACCGTTCACGCGTCCGAGCCTGGCCGTCGTACGTCGAGGACCTTTCGACCCTAGGCGTGTACCTCGTAGTTAGCTGACCGCGCGTCGAACCGCGACAGGACGGCGAGCCGCGTCGGGGGTGTACGCCGGCTCTCAGACCAGGGTCAACTGCTCCGGATGAGCTGCGGCTGTTCGAGATCGAGCGCGGGCGATCATCTTCTCGACTTCGGGATTGGCTCGCATGTGCATCAAGTTGATCTCCGGATTGGCCTCCTGAAACACCCGGAAAACCTCATCGGCGAACGCTTGACCGATGCGGCTGACACCATTGAAGTCGAAGATGACCTTGCGGAAGAGGTTGCATCGACTCAGGACCCGTCGAGCTTGCGAGCGGGAAATCAGATTCTCCTCTCCTATGGCCGCCAATGCGACGGGTACGTGCGTCACGTCGAACGCATAGTCGCCGGCCTCGGAACTGAACTCATCGAAAACGGAAGCCTCCGTTCTCGAGGTCTCCGGGTCGATGGACATCGTGACCTGGGTCCCGCCGACATCGCTCCACCCCTCGATGAACCAGTCTCCCGACTCGACGTCATGTAGAAGAGCCAGTCCATCCGAGCGCAGTGTAAAGGAGTCGAACATCCTACTCGTAAAGAAGATTCCTTCGCCGCTGTGTCGAGCCGGATCTGTCGTCAGCTTGCCCTTCGTAAGCTCCAGAACAGCCTCTCGAGCGCTGTGAAGTCCGAGCGCTTCTTCGATCTTCCTGAAAACCCCAACTCCATCGTCCCACACTTTGAGCTCGATTCCGACAGGTAGGCGGCTGGCGGACACTTGGACGGTGGTACCCGCCGAGTGATCACGAGCGTTGTTCAGCATCTCGGTCAGTCCGTATTGGCAGATCCCCAGCGCATTCGCAGGAGTGCCTTCGAGAAGCGGGGCCACGAGCTCCCGCCAGACCACGTGCTCCTCCAGCGCACCGGTCAGTTCATAGTTGCGCGAGGTGCGCTGTCCGACCAGGTGGAAGGTGCGACCCGAAGTGCGACCTCTAGCTCGGACCACCTTCTCCGCGACGAGCTTCCGAAGGTGGTAGGAGACCGTCTGTCTCGTTACGCCGAAGTGTTCGGCCGCGATTCGGATTATGTCCCGCGGGTGATCCGGGATGTTTCGAAGGAGGAAGTGCCGGATTTCTCCAGCCTGCCGAGAAGTCTTTGCCATCTGTCAAAAGTCATGTGGAAAACTGACAAACCAACCGCAGGTGCAGTTTGACAGTTTCACCCTCGGATGTCAAGAGAGGAACCGCCGAGCAAGGAGTACTCGGTATACGTATCCGAGATGCGCCGTCAGGGAGTCGAACCCCGAACCTACTGATTAAGAGTCAGTTGCTCTGCCAATTGAGCTAACGGCGCTCGATTCAGGCCCGAGCCGCTTGGAGCCTCGATTCACGTTTCAGCGGAAACGCTTGTTCGGCTCGACCGCGGTGACGGGCCCGGATCCGGACGTTTCAGCTGAAACGTCCCGGCGGCCGGCAACGGCCGACCACTTCGAATGGAGCCGAGGGGGCTCGAACCCCTGACCTCTGCAATGCCCTTGCAGCGCTCTCCCAGCTGAGCTACGGCCCCGTGCTTTTGCTCTATGCCCCCAAGGGGAATCGAACCCCTATCTCCACCTTGAAAGAGTGGTGTCCTAACCGTTGGACGATGGGGGCTCGGCTTCGTGTTCCTGCCTCCTCGTCGTACCAGGCGCCGCCTGGTGAACTCCCTTCCGACCCCGCCCACGCGCTTGGCGAAGCTCGATATGGCCCTGCCACGCGGACTGGCGAACTCCGTTCCGACTTCGCCACGCGCTTGGCGAAATCCTCCCTGGCCCCACCGCGCACCCGCCAGGATTGCGGATCTCGCTCGCTTCGCGACCGAGCCCGCGAACCTGCGGGCGCGGCGTTCGCGGCGAAGCCGCGAACAACGCGCCCGCCAGGATTCGAACCTGGGACCCCCGGCTTAGAAGGCCGGTGCTCTATCCAACTGAGCTACGGGCGCCCGCCTTCCGCGCGTCCAAGAGCTCGCGGCGGGGATTGAACCCGCGACCTCATCCTTACCAAGGATGCGCTCTACCACTGAGCTATAAGGGCTTATCTGTTTCG
>JAKSCH010000382.1 GCA_022360695.1 Gemmatimonadota bacterium | reverse complement strand
GCCGACTGCTTCGAGTCCGTGGTGACGTTCACCACACCCGGGTGGAAGAGCCTCGATCAGTGGCGCGGCGTGACCCTCATGTACCGAAGTGGACAGGCGAACCCGCGCGGGCTCGTCCAGGCGAACGTTCGCACCCCGTCGAGTAGCGAGGATCCGGACCACTGGTCGCTGATCCTGAAGGACGATTCGGGTGCGCCCGTCACGTTCACGAACAACCTGACGGAGTTGTTCTTCGAGGACTCGTCGGAGTGGAGCCGTCTCGCGGCCCAGTTCGACGCGACGGCGCTGTCGAGCGGAGCCTACGACTACACGCTCGAGGTGCGCGCGTGGTACAACGGCACGCCGGAGTCCTCGATCGACACGGTCCGCGTCCTGATCGTGAACGAGCAGGACAGTCCCTACGGCGCGGGTTGGAGCGTCCCCGGCCTCCAGCGTCTCAAGACGTACGCGAACCCGAACCCTCCGCAGCAGTCCGCCGGCCACGTCGTGATCATCGAGGGTGACGGCTCGATCGCGTACTTCGAGGAGAAGTCGACCGCAGGTGAGTATTTCGCGCCGGCGGGAGACTTTTCGGTACTCGAGCGCGTGTCCGGGACCTTCGTGCGCGAGTACCCGGACGGGACGAAGGTGACGTTCACGATCCCCACCGCCCACAATCAGGAAGTCGCGGCGTTCAAGGTCGAAGATCGGTTCGACAACGACACCCAGTACGACGTGGACGCCGGCAACGACAATCGCCTGTTGAGCGTCACGGACCCGATCGGCAACGACATCGACTTCTCGTACCCGACCAGCACGACCATCGAGATCGATTCGCCCGGTGGGACCGGAAACACGCGTCAGATCCGACTCACGCTCGACGCGTCCGACGACCTCGTCGACATCGACGGACCGGGAGTCAGCTCCCAGCTCACGGCGACGTACAACGCGGAGCACCAGATGCTCACCCGGACGGATCGGGCGGGCGAAACCTGGGACTTCGCCTACGACGACTTCGACCGGCTCGCGTCCGACAAGATGCCCACCATCGTGGCCGGCGGCGGGAGCACGCGTCCAACGGTCGCGTTCAACTCGCTGGAAGAGGTCATCCTTCCGCCGACGGGCGAGGGTACGTCCTCGAACCACGCGACGCCGGTCCTGACCGACTCGGTCTTCACGAGTGTGACAGATCCCGAGGGGAACGCGACGTCCTTCCAGCTCAGTCGGTTGGGGCCGCCCGTCGAGATCCGTGAACCGCTGGGGCGCACCACGTCGTTTCAGCTCGAGCCCGGTGGACGTCCCGTCAAGACCATACTCCCGTCCGGCGGGGTGGTCACCAACACGTGGGCCGGCTCGAAGCTGACGTCGACGACGGACAGCACGACGCTTCAGACGATCCACTACGCGTACAACTCGAGCTCGCCGGCGCCGTTCGTCCAGATCGACTCGATCTACGGCGACGACATCCCGAGTCAGCGGTTCGACTGGAACGGGCCCGGGAGGGGAGCAACGCTGGACATGCGTTCGGTCGGGCCCGACTCGGCACCGACCATCACCACGTACGTGTTCGGGCTCTACGGTCGCGTCGACACCGTGACCGATGCCGGTGGCCATACGACCGCGTACGCCTACGCCGACTCGGGATTCCGCAATCTCGACACGGTCAAGGTCGTGGGTGCCACACCCGCGAAAGATCGCATCACCTCGTACACCCACGACCAGCACGGTCGCGACCTGACCGTCGAGAACGCGCAGGGCGACGTGACGACGTTCGAGTACGACGAGCTCAACCGCATCGTCAAGGTCACCGACCCGCAAGGGAACGACACCCAGACGGCCTGGGGCGATCTCTACCAGGACAAGATCACCGATGCGATCGGCCAGGAGTACGACTTCGCGACCAACGCGGTCGGCTGGGTCACGCAGCGCACCGATCCACGGGGCAAGACGGACACCTACGCGTACGACAAGAACGGTAACGTGACGAGCTGGACCGACCGAAACGGGACCGTCACGACCTACGTCTACGACGCGCTGAGCAACCTGATATCCGTAACGTCCGGCGGTCAGACGACGACCTACGAGACGGATCCGGCAGGCCGGTTCGCCGTGGTCGACAACGGCGTCAGCAAGGACTCCGTGTTCTTCGATCAAGCGGGCCGTGCGCTCAACCACGTGACGACCCGCGGTGCCCAGACGTTCCAGCAGAACTTCGCATGGGACATGGCCGGGAAGCGGACCAGCGTCACATGGGCCGGGCAGAGCACGAGCATCGCGTACTCGTACGACGACCAAGAGCGGCTCGAGACGCTGACCGACGTGGACGGTGGGCTGACGACGTTGGGCTACAACGCGGATCTACAGGCGGACGAGATCGACATCGCCGCGGTCCCCGGCAACCAGAACGTGTCGTTCCAATACCCGTCCACACACCGCACGGCAGAGGTACGATTCGGTCACACGAGCTTGAACGACGCGTTCGAGCTCAAGATGACGCAGGACAATCTGAGCCGGACGGTCGAACAACACCGCGTCGGCGTCGACACGACCCGGTTCTTCTACTACGACAGCCAGGGTCGGCTGGATCGCTACGAAGACTGGGAGCTCGATTCCTCGAGCTGCACGTTCGACCCGGACGAAGGGAACCTCTGCATCGACGAGAACATGGTGTTCTCCGACTCCGCACACTACGCCTACGACAACGTCGGGAACCGACTCGATCACGGCGCCACCGTATCGAACGGCAACCGCTTGGACGCGTTCGACGGCTACACGCTCACGTGGGACGACGCCGGGTTCCTGCTGTCGAAGACGAAGACCGGATTCACGCAGAACTTCTACTGGAACGCCCGAGGCCAGCTCGACTCCGTGTCGACCACAGTCGGGAGCACGACGACCAAGTCACGCTACAGGTACGACGGAATGGGCCGTCGGATCGAGACCGACATCGACGGTGAGATGCGGCGCTATTGGCACGACGGGGACGACCTGTTCGTCGAGTTCGACAGCAGCTGGAACACCGTGGCGGAGTACACCATGTACCCGGGGACGGACCGGCTCCACTCCGTGAAGCGGGGGAACGACATCTACTACTTCGCCACCG
>JAKSCH010000375.1 GCA_022360695.1 Gemmatimonadota bacterium | reverse complement strand
TCATGCTCTTCGCCTGACGCATGCCCTGGATGATCCTCCCGGGCATCGCGCCGACGTACGTGCGACGGTGGCCGCGGATATCCGCTTCGTCGCGGGCGCCACCGAGTGACACGCGCACGTACTTTCGTCCCATCGCGTCGGCGATCGACCGCGCGATCGAGGTCTTTCCTACGCCCGGCGGCCCCACGAACAGGAGTGTCTGGCCCGTTCGGTCATCTTCGTGACCGGGCACCTCGCCGTCGGCATCGGCCTCCGACTCGTCACCGCTCGCACCCGCTTCGGCGCTCTCGTCCGAGGCGTCGGCCGAGTTCGAGCCCCCCTCGGCATCGGCCCCGTTTCCGGAGACCTCGATCTCGATTTCGACATCGTCCTCGGCTTCCGCCGCGTCTCGGCGCTTCGCCTCCTCCTGGAGCTTGCGCACCGCCAGAAAATCGAGCACGCGATCTTTGACGTCTTGCAGCCCGTAGTGGTCGCGTTCGAGGATCTCCTCGGCGTCGCCGATGTCCAACTGCTCCTCGGTCGTCTCGGACCACGGGAGGTCGGCGACCGTCTCGAGGTAGGTCCGGACGACCTGCCCCTCGGCGGACTCACGCGGGATGCGCTCGAGTCGCCGGAGCTCGCGATCGACCTCCTGCCTCGCCTCGTCGGGGAGATCGAGCGCCTCGATCCGCTCGCGTAGGTCGTCGATCTCCTGCGAGTCGACGTCCTCCCCGAGCTCCTTCTGGATCGCCTTCATCTGCTCGCGCAGGAAGATCTCGCGCTGCCGCTCTCCCAGCTCTTCCTGTACTTGCTCGCGGATCTCCTCTTGGGCCTCGAGCAATCCGATCTGCTTCTGCAGGTGGATGAGCAGCGTCCGGAGGCGCTCCTCGACCGACAGCGTCTCGAGCAGCTCCTGCTTCTGCTCCACCTCGAGCTCGGTATAGAACGAGACGAGGTCGGACAGCTCGCCAGGGGTCGACACGCCGCCCAGGAGGTGATCCACGATCTCCTTGGGGACGCCGCGAAGTCGGCTCACCTCGGCCGCGCGCTCGTGGACCTCTTTGTACAGCGCCGCGAAGGCGGGCTCATCGGGATCGAGCGGCTCCATGTCTTCCATGCGACGCGTGACGACTTCGAGGTAGCCGTCGCGCTCCGCGAACTCGAGCGCTGCGGCACGCGCGTCACCCTGAATGACCATTTGGACGCCACCCGGCACCTTCTGCATCTGGGCGATGCGGCAGATCACGCCTACGCGGTAGAGGTCGTCCGGGTGAGGCTCCTCTACCTCCGCGTCGTGCTGGGCGACCGCGAAGAGGAGCTTGTCCCCATCGATCGCCGTCTCGATCGCCGTCATCGTCTTGTCTCGGCCGGCCGCGATGGGGGCGGCCACCGCCGGGAAGACGACGGTCCCGCGGAGCGGGATCACGGGCAGACGCAGCCGATTCTCCGTCTTCGGGTCGAGCGTCTCGGCAAGATCGCCCGGCCCCGGGCGCTCGCTGTCCCTGATCCCGTCGGTGTGTCCGTTCTCGTCGGTCATTCGCTTCAGCCTCTATGGTTCCACCCGGGGCGCCCGTCCGGTGCCCTCGGTCTCTACCCCCGCTCCGCACGGCGCGTTCGACCGAGCCGCGGGCCGGGCCTCGCCGGAGGGTGCAGGTTCCGCGCCCCGTGAAAGCGGCTCGCCCCGGCGCCGAATCGGCCTATTTGGCACAGTATCGCCTCGTACGCCCGTCTGGTTCGGCCCGTGCGTGTCAACGCGGCATGGGCCGGTCAGACCGGCATGGATCGGGGGCCAGCGGTCTCCGTGTATCAGAGACTCCGAAGCTGGCATCCGCCAGAGCCAAGCACGATCTTCAGGTCCTATGAGCACATCAGCCAGAAAACCGGTCGCGAAGCCCAAGTCCGGCGATGAGGAGCGCTATTTTCGTCGCGGGTTGGGGTTGAAGAGGGAGATCCAGCCCGTGCTGGACTCGGAGTACGGGAGCGCGCTCGTCCCGCTCATCCGGGCCAACGACTACCGGCTGACCGTCGATCGCCTCCGGTTCCGCCTGGCGAAGAGCTTCGGTTTCTGCTATGGCGTCGACCGTGCGGTCGAGTACGCATACGAGTCGCGCGAGAAGTTCCCGGAGCGGCGGATCTTCCTCGTGGGCGAGATCATCCACAATCCGCACGTGAACCGTCGGCTCCAAGAGATGGACATCGCGTTTCTCTATCCGGCGGACGACGGCACGTTCGACTTCTCGGGGATCACGAGGGACGATGTCGTGATCATCCCGGCGTTCGGCGTCACGCTCCAGGACTTCGAGACGCTCCGCGAGCTCGACTGCATCCTCATCGACACGACGTGCGGCTCGGTGCTCAACGTCTGGAAGCGCGTCGAGAGCTATGCGCGCGACGGATTCACGGCGATCATCCACGGCAAGTACTGGCACGAAGAGACGCGTGCCACGAGCTCGCAGGTGAAGAAGTATCCCGCGGGGAAGTACCTCATCGTCCGCGACATGGACGAGGCCTTGCTCGCTTGCGAGTACATACGGGGGGGTGGCGACCGGGACGCGTTCATGACGCGGTTCGAGCGCTCGCGCTCTCCGAGCTTCGATCCCGATGAGCACCTGACCCGAGTGGGCGTGGCGAACCAAACGACGATGCTGGCCTCCGAGTCGCTCGCGATCGCGGCGAAGATCGGCGAGGCCATCGCCGATCGGTGGGGACAGGACGAGCTCCCGGACCGTTTCCGTAGCTTCGACACCATCTGCTCGGCGACCCAGGACCGTCAGGACGCCATCCAGGAGATGATGTCGGAGCCTCCGGACATCATGCTGGTGATCGGCGGCTACAACTCCTCGAACACGAACCACCTGGCCCACCTCTGCGCCCGGCACACGACGACCTTCCACATCGAAGACGCTTCGTGCATAGACGTCGCGACCGGCGCCATCGCTCACAAGCCGATCCGGACCGATGACGTCGTCGTCGAACCTTCGTGGCTCCCGGATGGGCCGGTCGAGATCGGGCTCACCGCCGGCGCGTCGACGCCCGACTCCAAGATCGGCGAGACGATGGAGCGCGTCATGCGCTCCGCCGGCTACGACCCCGCCCGGGTGGTCACGGAAGAGTAAGCGCCAGGCGAAACCGATCGCGAAGCTCGAGACTCGAACATGTTCTCCCGTCACGACGCGAGCTACGACCAGATCCGAGAGGGTGTCGGTAGTCTCTGCGCGGCATACCCCGGGACCTATTGGCGCGATCTCGATCGCGAGCGCGCGTATCCCACCGAGTTCGTGGAAGCGCTGACCGACGCCGGGTACTTGGCCGCGCTCATCCCCGAGGAGTACGGGGGCGCCGGACTCGATCTCAAGGCGGCCTGCGTGATCCTCGAGACGATTCAGAGATCCGGTTGCAACGCGGGGGCGTGTCACGCGCAGATGTACACCATGGGCACGCTTCTTCGACACGGAAGCGAGGAGCAGAAGCGTCATTTTCTCCCGCGCATCGCCGAGGGGTCGCTTCGACTCCAGGCGTTCGGCGTGAGCGAGCCCACCTGCGGTACCGACACGACGCGAATCCGGACCACAGCGGTTCGAGACGGCGACGCGTACGTCGTGAAGGGTCAGAAGACGTGGATCTCACGCGCCGAGCACTCGGATCTCATGCTTCTGCTGGCGCGGACGACGCCTCGCGATGACGTGGAGAAGTCGACCGATGGCATGTCCGTCTTTCTGGTGGATCTTCGAGACGAGATCGGAAAGACGGTGACCATCCGACCGATCGAGACCCTGATGAACCACTCGACGACCGAGGTCTTCTTCGACGGCACGCGCGTACCGGCCGCGAATCGGATCGGCGGGGAAGGACAGGGGTTCTGGCACATCCTCGATGGGATGAACGCCGAGCGGGTGTTGATCGCCGCCGAGTGCATCGGCGACGCGCGGTACTTCGTCGAGCGCGCCTCCGGCTACGCGGCCGAGCGCCAGGTCTTCGACCGACCCATCGGACAAAACCAGGGCGTGCAGTTCCCGATCGCCGAGGCGCACATGGAGACCGAGGCGGCCGCCTTGATGGCGGAGAAGGCCGCGTCCCTCTTCGATGACGCGAAACCGTGCGGTGCGGAGGCGAACATGGCCAAGTATCTCGCGGCGGAGGCCTCGTGGAAGGCCGCCGACGTGTGTATGCAGACGCTCGGGGGGTTCGCCTTCTCGACGGAGTACGACGTCGCGCGGAAGTTCCGCGAGACGCGTCTCTATCGGGTCGCACCGATCTCGACCAACCTGATCCTCTCTCACGTCGCGACCCACGTGCTCGGGATGCCCAAGTCGTTCTGATGACCGAGGCGGAGCTCGAGGAGCTACAGACCTGGGTCGGATGCGAGGAGCGCGTCTCCGACGTGATCGGGCTCGCCGCCGTGCGCGCCCTGTGGGCGACCCTCGATCGCGACCCGGGCGAGATCGGTCGTCACGACATCCTGCCGCCGCTCGCACACTGGCTGTTCGCACGCGAGCTCGCCCGCCGTGGCTCCCTCGACGAAGACGGGCACCGGAAGAAGGGAGCGTTTCTGCCGCCGCTCCCGCT
Organism: Gemmatimonadota bacterium; assembly: GCA_022360695.1. Classification (GTDB taxonomy): domain Bacteria; phylum Gemmatimonadota; class Gemmatimonadetes; order Palauibacterales; family Palauibacteraceae; genus Palauibacter. Next base: position 7,257 of record JAKSCH010000375.1, on the reverse strand, counting down.
CCCGCGGCGAATGTGGGCGGCCGGCCGGGTGTCGTTCGACGGACGACTCCGGGTAGGTGATGAGATCGAGCGACGCTCGACCGTGCGGGAGGTCACGCCCAAGCAGGGTCGCCAGGGCCCTCTCGTGTTCGTCCGTGTCGAGCACCGAATCGCCGCTCGAGACGCGAGCCTCGTCGAGGAGCAAGACCTCGTCTACCTGGATCGACCGAGGGAGCCACTCGTGCTGCCGACCGATCCGGCTCCTGAAGCTCCGGTCGCGTGGACCGAGCACGTAACGCCGGACACGGCGATGCTGTTTCGATTCTCGGCCCTCACGTTCAACGCGCACCGGATCCATTACGACCGCGACTACGCTCGAGACGTAGAGCGCTATCCGGATCTGGTCGTCCACGGACCGCTGATGGCGCTGCTCCTGGCCGACCTCGCCGCTCGGAAGGGCGAGGGGCGACAGCTCATCGAGTTCTCGTTCCGCGGCGTGCGTCCGGCGTTCGTGGACCGCCCGCTCGCGCTCGAAGGTTGGGCCACCGAGACGGGCATCGACCTACGTCTGCTCGACGAGACGGCGAGCATCGTCATGACGGCGCGAGCGGAGCTCGCTACGGTCCGACGTGCACTACGCAGCGGCGGGTAGACCCTCGGCGCCGATGCTCCCACACGTAGAGTCCCTGCCACGTGCCGAGCGCGAGTCGTCCGCCGAGGATGGGTATCGAGAGCGTCGTAGACGTGAGCGCCGCCTTGATATGAGACGGCATGTCGTCGGGGCCCTCGTGCGTGTGCGTGAAGTGCGGATCGTCTTCCGGCACCAGCCGGTTCAGCCAGCCTTCCAGATCGTGCCGCGCCGATGGATCCGCGTTCTCCTGGATCGTGAGGCTCGCCGAGGTATGCTGGATCATCACGGTGCACAGGCCCTCCGCGACGCCCGTCTCGGACACGACCGCTTGTACTCGATCCGTGAATTCGTACAACCCCGGGCCCGACGTCGAGACTTCGATCCGAGCTACCATCGGTCACGCGCCATCCGACGCCACCGCCACCTGCGGCACGTCCGTCCCGAACCACAGCACGGCGAGCGCGAGCGCCACCAGCACCCCGCCCGCGACGCGGAACCTCAGCGGATCGATCGAGGCTCCTTCGGCAAGCAGGTTGATGGTCGCGAAGATCTCCACGGCCCGCAGGACGATCGGCTCCATTAGCCGTCCACCTCCGCCAGCGCCCGCATGGCGGACTCGTTGTCTTCGATCGTGTTGTAGAAGTGCGGCGAGAATCGGAGGAGGGGACCCCGGCGATCCACGATCACGTCTCGTGCGGCGAGCTCTCGTACCGCAGCCCCCGCATCGGCGTGCTCGATGAGGACGAGCGCCGACCGCGTCGCGGGGTCGTCCGGCTGGTGGAGGACGTAGCCCGCGTCGGCCAGCCGCGCTCGAAGGTCGTCGCTCAATCGGCGATTCCGGATCTCGATGACGTCGATTCCCGCCTCGAGCACGACCGACAACCCACCGGCCGCCGTGTAGGCCGCGCCCGTCGCCGGCGTCCCGAGCTCGAACCTGCGAGCGTCGCTTCGAGGCGTCGCATCGCGGATGTCGAACCCGAACTGGTTTTCCACACCGAACCAGGACAACGTCACCGGATCGATTTCGACCTCCGAGCTCACGTAGAGGTACGCCAATCCTGGCCCGCCGCACAGCCACTTGAGCGCGCCGCCCAGCAGGAAATCCACGCCCAGGGTCCCGACATCCAGGACGATCTGTCCATTAGATTGATATGCGTCTACCAAAATGAACGAGCCCGCATCGTGGGCGATCCTGGTCAATTCTCGGACATCTTGGATCGTTCCGCTGGTAAAAAACACGTGAGATACCGCGAGGAGCGCGGTATCCTCTCCCACCGCCGCCTCGATCGCCTCCAACGGCACGTGGATCCCATCGGGGCTCGGCACGATCTCCACCTCGATCCCGGTCGCTCGCCTCGAGAGGAAGTGATGACCGAGGGTGGGGAAGTCGAGCTCCGTGAGCACCACCTTCCGCCGCCGCCCCTCCCCATCCACGGTGACTCCCGACACGGCCGCGAGCCCCGCCGACACGCTCGGCATGAGCGCGATGTCGGGCGCGTTCGCGCCGATCGTTCGCCCGAACCCCGCCCGCACTTCGTCGAGCTTGGCGGGCCAGATCTCGTACCATGCGCTGGCCCCCATCTCGTTCCACAGCCGCTCGAACTCCCGACGCTCGTCGATCGACCGAAGCGACAACGCGCCAAGCGAGTTCGAGTTGAGATACGTCTTGTGCGACAGGATCGGGAACTCGTCGCGGTAGCGGTCGAGATGATCCGTAGCCTCCGGAGCTTCGGTCGGGCTGGCAGAGCCTTGGCTGGCCAGAATATCCTCCTCTCTCATGGACGCAGATTCAAACGAGTCCCGGCCGGCGGCCGGTCCTCTACTCGACTTCGAGCGGGCAGAGGCCCTCGAGGCGCACGATCGACAGCACGCGAGCCCGGGCGGCGAGCCGGAATGCCCCGAATGCGGCACCCGGATGGTACGCCGCGTCGAGCGTCACCGCGCGCCGAGGTCGGACGCGTCACCGTTCCGCGTGCGCCTCGTGTGCAGCGCTACCGAGTGCGGGGCCTGGACCGTCTACAACTGGTAGCTCGCGGGCAAGCGAGCGTCGGAACCCCCGGATGGAGATCGATCGATGCGACCGAGACGAAGGACCGTCTGGATCATGGGCCTGCTGTTCGCCGCGTGCGGAGGGGCGGAGCCCGCCGCCGACCCGTCGTCTTCGACCGCGGCCACCCCGGCCGGAGGGGAACCGCCGATCTACGAGACCACGCAGGTCGCGGATGGCGTCTATCAGTTTCGATACCGGGCTCACAACGCGCTGTTCATCGTGACCGAGGATGGCGTGATCGCGTTCGATCCCATCTCCGTCGACGCTGCGACCGCGTATGCGGAGGAGATCGCGACGCACGCGCCCGGCGCGGAGCTCGCGGCGATCGTGTACAGTCATCGCGATGCGGATCACGCGACCGGTGCACCCGTCCTTCGCGACGCCCTCGGGTCGGACGCGCCGATCTACGCGCACGAGAACGCCTTGGCGCCGCTACGGGAGGCGGCGGACCCGAACCTGCCGCCGCCCGACGATACGTTCGCCGATCGGATGACCCTGGCGGACGGTGCGCTCGAGCTGCACTACCTCGGCCGCAGCCACAGCGATGACATGGCGGTGGGCTTCCTGCCCGAGCACGGCCTCGCGTTCGCGGTCGACTTCGTCGCGGCGGATCGATTCGGGTATCGAGACCTCGGGAGCTTCTATTTCCCCGACATGTTCGAGGCGATCGAAGGGCTGCTCGAGATCCCGTTCGAGCGGATCGTCTTCGGGCACGGTCCCCCCGGTGACCGAGCGACGATCGAACGCCAGCTCCGGTACTACCGCGATTTGGACGAGGCCGTGCGCGCCGCGATCGCCGATGGGCTGAGCGAAGATGAAACCGCGGCCCAGGTACTCATGGAAGACTATCGCGACTGGGATCGGTACGACGACTGGCGCGAGCTCAACGTGCGCGGCATGCACCGAAAGCACCGAAAGCTGAGCGGCACCTCGTAGACGCGGCGGCGCGGCCCCTCAGGCGCCGTCGCCCAGCCTCAACCCGTAGCGTCTCTTCTGGGCCTCGATGCTCCCGTCTCGCCCGCGGATCAACCGGGCAGAGAGCGGCGGCGCGGCGAGATCCAGAATCTCGGCGAGGGCTCGGGCGCTCGCCGCCACCGCGTCTCGAGCGGCCGACAGGGAGATGCCGCCGCTCTCGCCAAAACGCGCCAGACCACTGAGCTCGGCGAGCGCGTCGGACAGCCCCGAAACCGCGGCGACGGCCTCGCGCTTGCCCTTGAGCAGCTCGCGACCCCGGATCCCGAGCCCCAGCAGCATCCCTTGTGTAGATGGGGTGAGCTCGTGGAGCGCCTCGTCGCCGCGAAGCAGCCCGAGCAGCTCATCCGTTTCCAACCTCAGCGGGCCGCCTTGCCAGACCCAGACCGCGCGCTCGATCTGGTGGAACGTATCCCACGCCAGGCGACGACCCTCCGCGCGCAACCGCCGCTGCTCGAAGAAGTAATCGAGGATCGACACGGTGAGCGCGAGACCGAGCAACTCGCTCCCCAGGTCCGTGAGGAATCCGCCGACCGACCACTCCCAACCGAGGAGCCACGGGGCCACCGCCAACCCGGTCCCGAGCGCCACGAACCCGAGCGCGACGAGAAGCCGACCCTTGCTCGACGAGACGAGCCTCAACGGAGGCTCCCTCGTCGTCTCGAACAACGTTCTCTAGTCCGCACGCATGTCGTCACTGGATCGATTCGACTGCTCCGTAGCGCGGGCACCATGACCGCGATCCACCCCGTGGCGCCGAGCAGCGCGCCGACGGCGAAGGTGACCGGATCGGTCGCGCTCACCTCGTACAACAGACTCTGCACGAAATCCGGGTCAGCGCGAGGGCCGTTTGACTCACCACACTAACGGATGGCGACCTCGAACTCTTTGGCGCGAAACCGCTCGCCCGAGACCTCCTTCGAGCGGTCGGACACGAGATACACGAACACATCCGTGACCTCGTGGGGCTCGGGCAGAGTCTGGGGGTCTTCCTGAGGATAGGCCGCGGCCCGCATCGTCGTCCGCATGCTCCCCGGATCGACCGCGTTCACGCGGACTTGATCATCCGCGAGCTCGCCCGCCATCAGCTCCGACATGGCCTCGAGCCCGTTCTTCGACACGCAATAGGCGCCCCACAGCGGCCGGCCGTGATCGCCGACCCCCGAGGAGACATTGATCAACGAGCCCTCGGTCTCTCGCAGGTACGGGACGATGGCGCGCGCGCAAATGAACGCTCCCGTGAGGTTGATCTCCAGAACCTGTCGCCAGGTGTCCAGGTCAGCATGCTCGATGGCGACCCGCTCCCCGAGAATCGATGCGTTGTTGATCAACGCGTCGATCGGTCCGAGCTCCGATCGGGTCAACCCGATCCAGCGCGCCACGTCATCGGGGTCGGTCACGTCCGCGGCCGCCCCCAGACACGACGCACCGGATTCGCGAATCTCAGCCACCGCGGCGTCGACCGCGTCGGACCCACGACCGCAGATCGACACCGCGGCCCCCTCGTCCGCGCACCGCCGGGCGAGCGCACGCCCCAGGCCCGCCGATCCACCCGTGATCATGACGACTTTTCGGTCCAGCTCCATGTTCCGCCTCGCGGCTCGTCGAGTGCGCCCCATCTTCTTCGCTCCTCGCGAGTTCGGCAACGCCCCTCTTGCGTGGTCACGGGGCCATTTGTAATGAGAATCGGTTGTGTGACCCAGAACCCCCTACGAGTCATGTCAGAGGACGTCCAGATCACGGTCGAAGGGACCCCCAACCCGAACGCGGCCAAGTTCGTGCTCGATCGCGACATCCCCGGGGAGGGGAGCCGCAGCTATTTCGACGCGGACGAAGCCACCGACGATCCGCTCGCCAGCCGCCTGTTCGAAGTCGACGGAGTTCGGGCGCTCCTGATCGTCGAGAACTTCGTCACGGTCACGAAGGACGAAGAGCTCGAGTGGCCGGATCTGGTCGACGACGTCGAAGAGGCCTTGCTCGACGCGCTCACCCTTCCCGAGGAGGCTTAGCCGTCCGTTCGACCGCGCTCGAAATCTCGCGTCGATGAGCCCACGTCGGCCCGAGCTCGCGGATGGTGGCGCACACCTTGCTGGGCTCATCCACAGCCACGTCCCGCCCCCGCGTTGGGAACCGCGAGGTAGATCGTGTTCAGGTTCAGAAAGAAGGCGAGCGACGAGCGTCCCGACGCGATACGACTCGTGACCACCGAGTCCGAGCTGACATCCGTCGTGGACGGTGATCTGTCCGTCGTCTACAAGCACAGCAGTCGCTGCGGCATCTCCCTTCGCGCGCTGAAGGAGATTCGGCGGTTCTCGCGAGACCATCCTCGACTCGGCGTCGCGATGATCGACGTCATCGGCAGCCGCGAGCTATCCGACCTGATCGAGGAACGCTTCGACATCCGTCACGAATCGCCCCAAGCCATCGTCCTGCGACGCGGGCAGCCCACGTGGGATGCCTCCCATCTGTCCGTAACCGCGGCAGCGCTCGAAGCCGCAACAGCGCCACCCGACGACGAGTAACTCCCCCCGCAACCCCTTGCCCCACCGAGTGTTGATACCAGGTTGACGCTTCTCTTTAGGATGGTGCCCGGCACCGGGGGGATGCTCAGCCGCGTTGCGCTCGGAGGGACAGATGTTGACGCTCCGCTGTTTCGGCAGTGCTAGTGCTTTCGATCACGATGGTACCGAGCTTTGTCTGAGATCTCGGAAGCATGTGGGTTTGCTTCTCTATCTGGTCGCTCATCCCAAGACGACGCACAGTCGAGAGGAGCTCGCCTATCTGCTTTGGGATGGCGATGGCAAGAAAGAGCGTCACTCCCTGAGCCAGGCGCTGTACGACATTCGTAGCAACGTCGGCCCGATTATCAAAGTCGACACGAACACCGTTCGACTCCTGCCGGATCAGATCGAGTACGAAGTGGACAATCTCGAGACCGCGATCCGGGAGAAAGACCACGCGACCGCGCTCGAGCTCTATCGCGGCGAGTTTGCCCCCGACCTTTTAAACCTCGGTGCAGAGAGCTTCGATCGCTGGCTCGACGACGAACGCGAGCGTTGCCGCGTGCTCGCCTCCCTGGCCCTGAAGAACGCCCAACGAAACGCCGAGGAGCACGGCGACTGGGACGAGATGTGCCTGGCCGCCCTGAGGCTTATCAAGCTCAACGAGTTCGACGAAGATTCCCACTGCGCGCTGATCCGCGGCCTGTGGCTCAAGGGCGATCCGGCCTCTGCGGCGGCGCACTACGAAGCTATCTCTGATGCTCAACAGGTTGCAGCGTCGCCAACAATAGGGAAACTCACCTCTCGCGCCCCGGCTCAGCCACGCTGGATGAGTGTCTCAGCGTCCTCCCAGTCCTCCATTGGACTGCCTGGTCGACGCGCGCCGTTCCGCGCTCTGGTCGAGGAGCTGCGTTCCACTACCACCGGCTCTCGCACGGTGGTCGTCACTGGTGAAGTTGGCGTCGGCAAACGTCGTCTGGTCCAGGCATTTGTAGAGTACGCCGGGACCGTGGGCAGTTTGACCGACTGGTCCATGAGGTCGCAGCGGCCATTTGTGCCACAGCGACGCTCGACGGCAGCTTGCCAGTCACGGGACGTCGTCGTCATTGACGTTGGTCGCGCGT
>JAKSCH010000478.1 GCA_022360695.1 Gemmatimonadota bacterium | reverse complement strand
GAACCTCGTGAGCGCCAAGATGGGGCTCCACGAGTGGACGTATTCGAACGATTACGAGTACGCGGGTCGCTCGAAGATGCGTCACGTGGAGCTCGGCGAACGGCTCCAGAGCATCGCGACGGAGGTCGAGGAGGGGTTCGACATCGAGCAGACGCTGACCGAGGTCGAGCGTTGTCTGAACTGCGACATTCAGACGCACTTCACGGGCAGCCTTTGTATCGAATGCGACGCCTGCATCGACATCTGCCCGCTCAATTGCCTGACCATCACGAGAAACGGGGACGAGGCCGATCTCCGCGCGCGGCTCTCGGCGCCGGCCGAGAATACCGATCAGGCGTTGTACGTATCCGAGGCGCTCCCGCAGACGGCGCGCGTGATGGTCAAGGATGAAGACCTCTGCATCCATTGCGGTCTGTGCGCCGAGCGGTGCCCGACCGCCGCGTGGGACATGCGGACGTTCGATCTGCTCAAGCCGTACGCCGGGCAGGGGGCGGACCACCCCTACTCGGGGATGGGGCTCGAGGAGATGGCACCCGCGGCCCTCGGCGCGCCGGGAGCCTGAGGCCGGACCGCACGCGCCGAACGCCACGACCATCGATCGCACCCTCCAGGACACGAGCATGGCCCACGTCAACGAATTCGCGTTCAAGATCGGCACGGTGAACGGGACCGGTTCGGCGAGCGCGAACGGGCTCATCATGCAATCGATCTTCCGGATGGGGGTCCCGGTCTCCGGTAAGAACGTGTTCCCGTCGAACATCCAGGGGCTCCCGACATGGTACGAGATCCGGGTGAGCGGCGCCGGACACGTGGCCCGCACCCCGGAGTTCGATCTCATCGTCGCCATGAATCCGGAGACCTACGCGCGAGATATCGAGGAGCTCGCTCCGGGCGGGTGGCTGCTCTACGACTCGAGCTGGCCGATGGCGGACACGCTGCAACGAGACGATGTGACGTTTATCGGGGTTCCCTTCGCCGATATGTGCGTAAAGAGCTTCGAGGGCGCGCGGGAGCGCATCCTCATGAAGAACATCGCCTATGTCGGGACGCTGGCCGCGCTACTCGACATCGACATGGACGTGATCCGGGGACTGCTCGAGGAGACGTTCGGGGAGCGAAAGAAACACCTGCTGGACTCGAACTTCACGGCGATCCGACTCGGATACGACTACGCGCTCGAGCGCTACGAGTGTCCGCTCCCGATCCGGCTCGAGTCGATGGACGAGAACGACGAGTCGATTCTCATCGACGGCAACTCGGCCGCCGCGCTCGGGTGCGTGTACGCCGGTGCGACGGTCGCGGCCTGGTATCCCATCACCCCGTCGACGTCGTTGGTCGATGCCTTCACGGGCTACTGCAAGCGGTTGCGACTCGAGCCGGATACGGGGCGCAGCCGGGCCGCGATCATCCAGGCCGAGGACGAGCTGGCCGCGGCGGGGATCGTGATCGGGGCCAGCTGGGCCGGCGCCCGATCCTTCACCTCGACGAGCGGACCCGGCATCTCGTTGATGGGTGAGTTCATCGGACTGGCCTACTACGCCGAAGTCCCGTGCGTCTTCTTCGATGTCGAGCGGGTCGGACCATCGACCGGGATGCCGACCCGTACGCAGCAGTGCGACATCATGCTGTGCGCGTACGCGTCGCATGGCGATACGAAGCACATCTGTCTGTACCCGAAGGATCCTCGGGAGTGTTTCGAGTTCGCCGTGACCTCGTTCGATCTCGCGGAACGATTCCAGACACCCGTGTTCGTGCTGTCCGACCTCGATATCGGCATGAACGACTGGGTCGTGCCGCGCTTCGAGTGGGACGACGAATACCGGCCGGATCGCGGCAAGGTGCTGGGTCCGCAGGAGCTCGAAGAAATCGAGCGTTTCTATCGGTACCTCGATGTCGATGGGGATGGGATCCCGTACCGGACGATCCCCGGCGAGCACCCCAAGGGGGCGTATTTCACGCGTGGCTCGGGTCACACCAAATACGGGCAGTATACCGAGGACTCCGAAGATTACCTCGAGGTGGTGGACCGGCTCGCGGTCAAGATCGACAGCGCCGCCGCGGCGGTTCCGGCGCCCGAGATTCGATCGCGACCCGACGCGGACTACGGGTTGGTGACCATCGGTGGGTGCGATGGAGCCGTCCGTGAGGCGCTCGAACAGCTCGAGGCGGACGGGATGCGATTCGACTACATGCGAATCCGTGGGTTCCCCTTCACGGACGAGGTAGAGCGGTTTCTCGAAGCACACGAGCTGAACTTCGTGGTCGAGCAGAACCGGGACGCCCAGCTGATGTCGTTGCTGACGCTCGAGACGTCGATCGCGAAACAGAGGCTTGCATCCGTCAAGTACTACGGAGGGCTACCGATGAGCGCGCACCACGTGCTCTCCGGGGTTCACGCGCGGTTGGGCTCGGAGGTCGCGCAAACGGCCGAGGGGGCGAGCGCATGACGCATATCGCCAAGCCGCGGGTACTGCACCCGGGGCTGGAGAAGAACGAGCTGGGGCTGACTCGTCGAGACTACGAGGGCTCGATGTCCACGCTGTGCGCAGGGTGCGGGCACGACTCCGTGACCGCGGCGTTGATCGAGGCGGTCTGGGAGCTGGCCATCCCGCCTCATCGGGCCGGCAAGATGAGCGGGATCGGCTGCTCATCGAAGACGCCCGCGTACTTTCTCTCCGAGTCGCACGGGTTCAACTCGGTTCACGGCCGGATGCCATCGGTAGCGGCCGGGGCGAACGCGGCCAATCGTGGACTGACCTACATCGGTGTCTCCGGCGACGGAGATTCGCTGTCGATCGGTCTAGGCCAGATGTGCCACGCCATCCGACGAAATCTCGATCTGCTCTATATCATCGAGAACAACGGCGTGTACGGGTTGACGAAGGGTCAGTTCTCGGCCTCGGCCGACCGCGGCTCGAAGTCGAAGCGGGGCGTGCCGAACGAGCAGCCGCCGATCGATCCGGTCTTGCTGGCGCTATCGATCGGAGCCTCCTTCGTAGCGCGCAGCTTCTCCGGCGATCGGGATCAGCTCGTCCCGATCCTGAAGGCGGGTATCCGGCACCCGGGCCTCGCGCTCGTCGACGTGATCTCGCCATGTGTAACGTTCAACGACCACGTCGGCTCGACCAAGAGCTACGCCTATACGAGAGAGCACTTCCGCGAGGCGTCCGAGGCCGCGTTCGTGGCTCCGAAGGACTTCGTCGCGGAGGCCGACGAGATCACGGCCGAGCTCGAGCCGGGAGACGTGCGAGACGTGCGGATGCACGACGGGAGCGCGATCCGGTTCCGTCGAGTCGGCGAGGACTATGACCCGACTGACCGCGATCGTGCGTATGACTATGTGCGCGAACGACAGTTGGCGGAGGAGGTCGTCACCGGGTTACTGTTCATCGATCCCGACTCGCGAGACCAGCACGATGTTCTCGGAACCGTCGAGCAACCGTTGTGGGAGATCCCGTTCGAGGATCTGTGCCCTGGTGCCGCCGCGTTGTCGTCGATCATGGACAACTATCGCTGAGGCGGACGCTCGTTAGACGCATGACCCGGCTCCATTCCGTACACCCCGTGCTCCCGGCGCAGGACGTTCCGGTGTCGATCGGCTTCTACGTCGAACGACTCGGGTTCCAGCTCGCGTTCGCGGACTCGACGAAGGATCCCAGGTACGCCGGCGTCCGTCGCGACGAGGTCGAGATCCACCTCCAGTGGCACGATCCGGGGGAGCGGGATCGAGTCGAGCGACCGCAACTCCGCTTCTTCGCCCCCGAGGTCGAGCGTCTCTACGACGAGTTCAAACGCGCCGACGTGTTCCACGAGAAGACCCGCCTTCGGGACACGGCGTGGGGCACGCGAGAGTTCGGCTTCTTCGACCCGGACTGGAACGGACTCACCTTCTACCGAGATCTCCGACCGGACGACCGCTAGCCAGCGGCCGTCGCCGTGTCTCGCACTGGCCTGCGACCTGCAAACACCTCCGACCGACGACTGCGTTCGCGCCGGGTCTCGAGAGTGATCGACCTCCCGGAGCCGCGCGAACTTCGTGGTTCGACGCACCATCCGGGTTCCCGGGGGTCGAGGAGGGACGATGAACGAGCGTAGGCCGGTTGGCATCGTGCTGCACGAGCGGGCGGATCGCATGTACGTGATTTGCGCGGATGGCACGGCGTATTCGGCGAAGGTCGGTCACCCGGGGATCGTCATGGGGTGGCACGAGATCGATCCGATCCCGGGCACTCCGGCGTGGGAAGTCGCTATGGGAGCCGGGATCGGCGGATTGGATCGAGCCGAGGCGATGAAGCCCTCGATCTGAAGCTCGAATCGGTCGGCCGGGAGAGCGGGACGCGACGCGATGTCGCGACCCGCCTTTTCTGTGGTGGGTCGTTCGCCGCCCGCTACGCCAGCTCCGGATCGAGCAGGTAGTTCGATACCAACGCGCCGACCAGCGCGCCGCCTACGGGACCCCACACGTACGGGTGCGAGAACGAGCCGATGCCGAGCGCGACGGCCGGGTTCAGGACTCCGTTCGAGGCATGCGCCGCGAACGCGATCCCGACGAGCAGCCCGAGACCGATGACGATTCCGCTCAGGTTCCCCGGGACCCGCTTTACCACCACCGAAGCGACCGCGATCGCCAGCAAGGCGGTGCCGAAGAGCTCGGCGAATCCCGTCATGGCGGTCCGGCTCACCTCGAGCTCGGCGCCGATGGGGAAGAACACGCCGCCTATCGCCATCGCGAGTCCGGCGCCGGCGAACTGTGCGACGATGTACGCCGCCGACTCCTGTGCGCTGATTCGACCGATCGCGAACACCCCGATCGTGATGGCCGGGTTGATGTGACAGCCGGAGATCGGGCCGATTAGATAGACGAACAGACCGAGCGTTAGTGCGGCCAGCACTGGTGTAGAGACAGAGAAGCCGGGGTTGTTCAGCGAGATGACGACCGCCAACGTGAGCGCGAACGTCCCCAGCAACTCAGACAGGATCGCTCTTGGTTTCATGACCCCTCCGCGGAGTGCTGAACGAGAGCCGCTGCTCGTGCGGCGTTGTCGACGAAACGATACTAGCGGGTCGGAGCGCGGTCGAGAGCGGGTCACGTGACTGCGCTCGACTGGCCGACGCCCGAGGGCTGTCGCGTCGTACGGACGATCGACGCGCACGCGCAGGGCGAGCCGCTCCGGATCATCACCGCCGGGTTCCCGCAGCCTGCGGGGAACACGGTGCTCGAGCGGCGCCGTGACGCCCGCGAGCGACTGGACGCGTGGCGCACGGCCTTGATGTGGGAGCCGCGCGGACACGCCGATATGTACGGGTGTCTGGTCATGCCGCCCGTCCTCGACGGGTCGCATTTCTCGGTGCTGTTCCTACACAATGACGGGTTCTCGACAATGTGTGGTCACGGTATCATCGCCGTATCAACCGTCGCGGCGGAAGCGGGGCTCGGCGATCCCGAGGCGAGCTCCGTAGAGCTCGCGATCGACACGCCGGCCGGTCTCGTCCGCTCTACGGTCGAGATGCGGGAGGGGCGCGCGGACCGGGTACGATTTCGAAACGTCCTGTCGTTCGCGGTCGAGCTCGATCAGCTCGTCGCGGTTCCGGGTCTCGGCGAGGTACGCTTCGACCTCGCGTTCGGGGGCGCCTACTACGCCTACGTCGATGCGGGCGCCATGGAGCTGGAGCTGACGCCCCGTTCGGCGTCGAGGCTGATCGATGCAGGCCGCCGCATCAAAGCCGCCCTGTCTGCGGACCGGACGATCGAGCACCCGGTAGATGATGACCTGGGCTTCCTGTACGGCGTGATCTTCACGGGCCCCGCCGCGTCACCCGGGCACCATTCGCGACACGTCTGCGTCTTCGCCGACGGAGAGGTGGATCGAAGCCCGACCGGCACCGGCGTGAGTGGTTGGCTCGCGCTCCTCGACGCGCGCGGTCAGCTCGCCGAAGGCGAGGAGATCCGGATCGAGTCCCTGATCGGGAGCCGGTTCAGCGGCCGGATCGTGGGGCGCGACCGCATCGGGGGTCGGCCCGCCATCACACCGGAGGTGGGAGGACGTGCCTACGTCACGGGCCGCCACGAGTTCCTGATCGACCCCGACGACCCGTGGCGGGATGGGTTTTCGATCCGCTGAGAACGGGGCGCGATCGAACCCGATGTCTACTCCGGAGGGTACATCGTCAGGATACCGCTCTCGCCCGACCCATCGTCGCACGCTCCCTCGTATCGGCCGTCGTCCTGCTCGGCGAGCACGCAATCCACGGCGGTGCCGACCTGGAGCGAGAACGTCAGGAGCTCCTCTTCGAACTCGACGTCCATCGCTTCGATCTCGGCCACGCCGGCCTCGGGGGGCGGGAGCAACGTGATCGACAGCTCGTCCTCGAGATACTCGATCTCGTAGTCGACGTCGAAGACCTGACCTTCGGGGGACACGATCGTCCCGGTCCACGTCCCTTCGATGAGCTTCTCCTGAGCTACCGCGGGCGCCGCGAAGAGCGACATCAGCGCGATGACCGAGAGGATGCCGGAGCGGGCGCGTTTGAGCATGATCCCTCCAGGGGGCTGGTGTGGGTTCGGCCGGTCGGACGAGCGGGACACGTACGGCCGTCTCCTCTCCGGTGTTTCGCGAGGGGTCGGGGCGGAGGACACGGCGGGGCGCCCTGCGAGCCGTCCGCTTCGTTTCTACATTGCCGCCGGGTGAGGTATGCCCTTTGCACGGTTCGGGTTGCGCGATCGGCGCGAAACGCGCTCGTTCGGTGTGATTCGAGGATGGGAGACGGATGGAGCAGCCGCGGTACCCGAAGCGATCCGCGAGCGGCCTCCTGGCGACGGCCTCGCTGATCTGGTTGAGCGCGGCGACGGCGTCGGCCATCGCGTACGTCCTCCTGGATGGGACGGCGTGGCACGACCCGGCGATTCGACCGATCTGGCGCGCCGGTCTGTTCGGCGCCGAGCTGCGATGGCTGGCGTACCCGGCGCTGGGTGCGGCGCTGCCGATATGGATGCTCGTATCCTCCGGCGAGCGACGCGTGGCTCGAAGGAGACGGGGCCGGGTGCTCTTCCTGTGCGCCGCCCTGCTCCTCGGACTGATGGCGCTGTCGTACGGAGCCTCGTGGGTGACGTTTCGAAGCACGGGGCACTTCCTGGATCTGGTGACGCTCCGTCTGTGGTGGAGCAACTCGGCCCTCATGCTCCGCCACGCGACCCACATGGAGCCGTGGGTGCTCGCGCAGCTCCCGCTGGCGAGCGGCGCGTTCGCGGCCGCCGTGACGTGGCTCGTCATCCGGACGTGTCGACGGATCCGTGTGCGGGGCGTCTGGGTGCTGACGGGACTGGCCGCCGGGCTCCTGATCGGGAGCGCCGCGTTTTCGATGACGACGCGGTTCAAGGTCGTGGGCGGGGTCCACGAGGCCGCGCTCGCCGATGCCACGGGTCCGTTGACGCATTTCGTCGCGGACGCCCGCGCGCGACGACGGGCGAACGCCGACCCGATCTTCCGAGCCGTCATCCCGGAGCTCGAGCACGAACCGATCCTCGAGATCGAGGCGTACCGCGCGGCGGCCGCCGAGCCCACCGCGCGTCCGAACGTGCTGCTCCTCGTGATCGAATCGCTTCGTCCCGACCAGCTGCGATCGTACGACGGCGTGCGTCCGGTCATGCCGACCGTCGACGCGATCGCCGGCGAAGGGCGCGTGTTCACACGGCACTATACGCAGGCCAGCCATTCGGACTACGCCGACCCCTCGCTGCTGTCCTCGCATTATCCGCTGCGGTCGCCGTCGTATCACATCTACCCGACGTCGCCGCCGTATCCGCGCGTCCTCACCTACGACGTCCTCGCGGCCTACGGGTATCGGGTGGGGATCTTCTCCTCGCAGAACGAGGCGTGGAGCGGGATGAAGCACTACCTGGACACGGGCTCGGTCGATGAGTTCTTGCATTCCGAGACCTACGTCGGACCCACGTACGTGCCCGTCCGCGACGCGGCGTTCGCCGAGTGGGCGCAGGGATCTCGTCGGTCGGGGAAGATCGACGATCGGTTCACGGTCGACGAGGCGATCGAATGGGTCGGGGAGGGGAGTCGCCCGTTCTTCATCTACATGAACCTCCAAAACAGCCACGTCCCCTACGTGATCCCGGCCGACTTCGATCCCCCGTTCGGCGCGGGCCGCGTCTCGTTCCCGATCCGGTTTGGCTCCTTTCCACGCGACTCGATCGAGGCGGTGAAGGACCTCTACGCGAGCAGCCTGGCGTACGTCGACGCGCAGATCGCGCGGCTCGTGGAGGCGCTCGAGCGGCTCGGGGCTTGGGACGAAACGCTGGTCGTGATCACGGGTGACACGGGACAAGCGTTCTACGAGCACGGCTTCACGTCGCACGCGAGCGCGCTCTACGATGAGGTCATGCGGGTCCCCCTCATCCTGCGCGGGCCCGGGATCGAGCCGGGACGCGACACGACCGTGTCGCAGCATATCGACGTCCCGCCGACGACCCTGGGCCGACTCGGGTTGAAGCCGCACCCCAGCTTTCAAGGCCGCGATCTGTTCGCGCCGGTCGAGACGGAATCCGGGCGCGCCGCCTTCCTCGTCGGGCAGGCGTTGGTCCAGCAGTTCGCGATCGTTCACGATCGCTGGAAGCTCATCTACGACGCCCGGGCGGATCGGTACGAGCTCTACGATCTGTCGAACGATCCCGGCGAGCGCGCGGACCTCGCGAGTCGTCGCCCGGAGACGCTCGCGGAGCTGGCCCGGCCCCTCCAGGCGTGGCGCAAGGCACAGCTCGGCTACTACGCGGATCCGACCGCGTACCGCCGGTGGTATCCTCCACGTCTCGTCGGCCCGCGGGTCGAGACGACGCCGATCGGCGAGTCGCACCCGGCCTCGACCGCGTCGCGACCCGCGTCCGATTCGCGCCCGCGGCCGACGGCCCGACCCGACGCCGAGGCGAGTCGGCCATGAGCGATCGCACCGGGGTGCTCCTCGTGCTCGAGCACATCCACGGCGTCGCCGTCGTGGCGGCCCTGCTGACGCTCTGTCTGGGACTCGGGCGCGTCGTCCTTCGCCGGCTCTCGGTCGAGGAGACGCCGCTCGACGAGTGTTTGCTCGGTGTCGCG
>JAKSCH010000010.1 GCA_022360695.1 Gemmatimonadota bacterium | reverse complement strand
CTGCCCAAGCGGGAGAGCATGGCGGGCATCACCCAGCGCGACTGTGAACGGATCGCACGGAAGCTCAACCGACGGCCGCGCAAACGACTCGGGTTCCGGGCTCCGGAGGAGTGCTATGAACAGCGCCTATGACAGCCTTGCGCGTTGCACTTCAAACTTGAACTCAAGGATGGTCGAGCGAGGGGCGCTGGACCTTGATGCGGATGTCGGTGACTTGGTTGGGTTCCGCGTAGGGAATCCACGCCACCCCGATGTGTCGATCACCGCGCACCAACTGCTCACGCTCCGCCTCGATCACGAAGCGGGCGCGCACGGTCGTCTCCCGGCTCGGCATATACTCTAGGTGTCAGCTAACATCCTGTCGACATGTGGCCTTCCGATTGCCGCAACCTCCGCGCCGATTCCTAGACGCCTCCAGGCTTCCAATTTCCCCTCGCAATCGCGAAGCCCGAGATTGGCACCGCTAGGATCTTGAAGCAGCACGAGCCCACATATCCACATGCTGCAGGTCTCCCCGTCCGTGCCGCAGTCCGAGTAACCGGAATAAGAATTGTAGTCCACGCAACCAAAATAGGACTGCCCACCGCCCCAGTCGGTGATGTGGTAGCAGCTCACGTCGCAGGATCCTCCCTGGGCTTCCAGCGGCATCGCTACGAATGCGACGGCTGCACATACCCCCAACAACGCTCCGCGAACTTTGATACTCCGCATCGTGCGTCCTCCTAGTTTATGTTCTCACTCGCACGCCAAGACACGAATACACGCCGCATGACCGGCTCGAGACCCGATTCGCCTGCGACCCAGAACACGCGATGCTGCGGATCGAAGCCTACCAGCGAGTTCCAGCCGTTGGGCACCGGCGTCGACGCCACCAGCGCTCCGTCCTCGCTAAAGATGTCCCAGAGCTTCTGCCCATCGGCCAGCAGTCGGCCGCCGATGACCCGATCATGTCCCAGCTGCTGCGCCGGCATCGGCCGGTCCACCGGATCGCCTCGTGAGACGCCCAGCCGTCCCGCTGCCTCGTCTATCTTGATCGCGTCTTCAGGACTCCCCTCCAGCTCAAAGGGCGCCTCGATTACGTTGATCAGATCGCCACTGGTTGTGTAACGGTAGATTTCGTACGGACCGCGCCGGGCGTAGAGCAGCTCGCCCTCGTTCGTCAGAGTAACTGCCCCTGCTCCCCAGTATCCCAGGACGGCGCGATTGTCTGCCACCGGGAGCGGCCCAAAAGAGCGAAGCGGCTCGAGCTCTCTGTCGAATATGTGAACACCCCGGTCCCGCACGCCGTCGCCGTAGTCGGTGACACCTGACATTGCGTACCCACCCTCCGGAAGAACGACGAGCGCGTCGATCTGTCGGAACTGAAACTGGAGTCGCGCGCGATCTAGAAACGCTCCGTCGGCAGACAATGTCGTGATATCGCCCCGCGCCTGGTCCAGGACGTGAACCGTACCGTCCGCATCGACACTCAGGCGGTATACGAGCTGAAACTCGCCGGGGCCCACCCCCTCGCCACCGGTCGTCCAGCGGACCTCACCATCAGCGCCCAGTGCGACGACACGTCGATTCGAGTAGTCGGCGACATATACGCCCCCGTCAGAAGAGACGGCGGCAGCGAGAATGATCCCAAAAAGGCCTCCCCGCCCGTGGATCGTGACCGAGTCGACCTTGAGCGGGAACGACTGATCAAAGTACACCTCCTGCGCAGACCCAGCCAGCCCGATCGAAAGACAGCACACCGCCAGAGCCACCCCGCGAATCATTTGACCACCAGCCAGCGCCTTAGTCTTCGGCAAGAGTCGTATCGCACGATCGGCTACCGACAAACTCGCCAACGTCGCTCTGGACCAGATACAGGCATGGACTTTGACTGCAGGCGTTCGCCGTCGCGAAGCAATCCGTCGCGCCAACAATAGGCCAGTAGCCTTGCGGACACGCCCACCCGACGTTTACGCCGTTTGCATCCGTCACTGATCCGCAGATACGACCACAGGAAGCGGGGGCGGCGACGTGTTCGGCGATGGTGACTGTTGCTACCTCGCTGTCTGAGGTCACCGCTCCTTCCAACGAACCCACGCCTGATACGAGCATGAGAATCAACGCGATACAGAGCAGTCGCTTCATCTTCGCTCCTCCTTCGGCTGAGTTGTACTCTCACGGGCATTAGATAGACCGGCCTCACGAAGGGCGCCGAGGCTCGGTTCAGCAGCCCCGCAGTCTTCTCGGACGGCCAGGAGCGCCGCCTGTGCCTCCAACGGCAAGGGAACGGGAAGCCCAAGCTGGGGGCGGGGGCTGGGCGTGCTCTCGCGGACATAGGCGTGAACCCAGCCACCGAGTCCGTTCGCCGTCGGCGCTACACGCAATGTCACGCCGCCGACTATCGCGACCTGAGTCGTCACCACTACGGTATCATCTTCCCGCCACCATGCGCCCAGCGGAATCGCTTCGGCACTCCCACTCGATCGAGCGGAATAGGCTGTTGAGCCGCCTGGGCGAAGCACTGGTTCGTCTCCCAGTTCCACGAGCGGCGGGAGAAGCACTATGTGTGGGAAGACCTCGGGGAAGGACTCCGGCTCCCACCGCCCGACCTCGAGGCGATAACAGCCAATGACGTCTGAAGAATCTAGCCCAGAGTCGTCGTCGGATGACACTTGCGATGTAGCGCTTTGGTAATCGATTGCCAGCAGTGCCCCTAGCACAACCGCTAGCCTCACCCCTTCCATTGCATACCCCATCGCAGCAGGTGCCAAGTGAGATCCACACCGAAACACATCTATACCATAGCTGGCCCACGTAGCGATGGCGTGACTATGCTTAACTAGAAGGACACCGATCTCGCAAGTGCTCGGTTAGGATGATCCACCAGGTACATACCGGGCTGATGATTTACAGTTCTCCAAAGTAGCCTGGGTGCTTCCTGAACCGGGAGGCCTCGACGCCATGGAGGACTGCACCCGTAGAGAACGAACGTGCTCGCTTCGTGATTGAGACGGAGCTCTCCGACCTCTCCCACTCGGAGCTCTGCCCCAGTACGGGATCAGCCGACTCACAGGTCACAAGTGGATCAAGCGCTACAAGACCGAGGGCCTTTCCGGGCTCAAGGACCGCTCGCACGCCCGCGCACGTGTCCCCATGGCCACTCGCGGGGGTGAATGGAGTTCCCACGTTTTTGTGGACACGGGGGTGCTAGGATTCCAGACCGAAGAATCCTGTATCCAAACTCGTCACGATTCTCGTCACCCGATTCGGCGTCACCGGGAGCCCGCGTCACTCGCGCGCACGGGATCGCGGAGGGGCGGGCGGGCTATTCGGGTAACAGCCCTTTCCCGGCGAGAAATTCGCGGGCGACCTCGCCCACGGAGCGTTTGTCCTCGTCTACCGCGTGGTTCAGTCGTTGCATGGTTGCATCGTCCAGAAGCCCCGCCAGCAGCTCGAGCACCTCCTGCAGTTCCGGGTGCGCCAACAGGAGCTCTCGTCGGATCACGGGCGCGGCTTCGTAGGGAGGGAAAAAGCCCAGATCGTCACGAAGGGGCTGGAGATCGTAGGCCGAGATCCGTCCGTCCGTCGCGAAGGCCGCGATCACGTCGACCTGACCCGTGGCGATCGCCTCATACATGAGCGACGGGTCGAAGTCGCGCACCACGCCGAAACGCAGGCCATACGCCTGGCGCAAACCTGGGTATCCATCCGGTCGCTCGCCGAACTCGGCCGCGAACCCCGCCCGAAGCCCGTCAGAGATCGGGATCAAGTCCGAGATCGTCTCCAAGCCGCGCGCAGACGCGTCCGACCTGCGGACCGTGATCGCGTACGTGTTGTCGAACCCGAACGGCTGCAGCCACTCGGCATCGAAGCGCTGGCGATACTCGCGGGCAACCAGGTCGAAGGCCTGACTCGGGTCCGACAGGACCGGCTCGTCGAGGATCGCGGTCAGCGCAGTCCCCGTGTACTCCGCGTACAGGTCGATCCCGCCGGTAGTGAGCGCGCCGTGGGCGATCATCGTTCCGCCGAGATTGAAGCGCCGCTCAACGATCATATCGGTATGCGCTTCGATGAGCTCGGCCATCAACTCGCCCAGGATCAGCTGCTCCGTGAAGTTCTTGCTGCCGATTCGGATCGTCGGTGCGCCCGCGGCAGAGGGTTCCGACGCGACGTTGGACGACGAGACCCGGGTCGACAGGTAGGCGTACGAGCCTGCGACGACCAGCGCCGCGGGTAGGGACAGCGCCAGGGGACGGAGCGCCCGATCGATCGACCCGCGGCGTCCCGAGCCCCGCGGCCGCTTACGCCCCGAACCCCACTGGAGCGCGGCGATCGAGCCGTCGACGATGAGCGCCAGCACCGCGGCCGGGATCGCTCCCAGGAGAATCAGATCGGTGTTGGACAGCGCCAGCCCCCGATTGATGAACTGACCCAGCCCCCCCGCTCCGATGAATGCCGACAGCGTGGCGATCCCGACGCCGACTACGGCAGCCGTTCGGATGCCGGCCACGATGACTGGCGTCGAGAGCGGGAGCTCGACCATCCATAACCGCTGCCGTCGGCTCATACCGATTCCGCGAGCCGCCTCCACCGCCTCCGGCGGTACGCCCTCCAAACCCGCCAGCGTGTTCCGAACGATGGGGAGCAGTGCGTATAGCGTGAGTGCGATGATCGCCGGTACCGCGCCGATTCGATCGAGCAGCGCCAGCAGGATGACGAGCATGGCCAGACTCGGGATCGTCTGCAGGATCCCGACGCCGCCGGTCAGGACACCCCGTAACCAGCGGACGCGTGCCGCGAGCACGCCGAGGGGCAGCCCGACGATGATCGCCATCCCGGTCGACACGCCGGTGAGCATGAGGTGCTCGCCCGTTCGTACCCACAGCTCGGGCAGCCGCGCTGCAGCAAACGCGAGCCATGAGCCTTCTGAAGTCACAGGAGTCCGCCGAAGTCCGCCAGTTGCTGCGCCGGCTTGCCGAACAGATCTCGCACGAACTCGGTCGCCGGGTGGGCCAGGATCTCCTCGCGCGTCCCGACTTGCTCGAGATGACCGCCATGGAGGACGGCGATCCGGTCTCCGAGGGTGAGGGCCTCGAAGATGTCGTGCGTCACGAAGACGACCGTCTTATTCAGCCGGCGTTTCAGGGTCAGCAGCTCCTGCTGGAGGGCGTCGCGCGTCAGCGCGTCGAGGGCCCCGAACGGTTCGTCCATGAGGAGATACGCGGGATCGGCGGCGAGGGCTCGTCCGACGCCCACACGCTGCTGCTGCCCGCCCGAGAGCTCCTCCGGAAAGCGGTCCGCGTATTCCGCCGGCTCGAGCCCGACCAGTTCGAGGAGCTCATGGGCCCTCGATCGTCGCTCCTCCCTGGCCCAACCCAGCAGGCGTGTGACGATGGCGACGTTCTCCTCGACCGTCATGTTGGCGAAGAGCCCGATCCCTTGAAACACGTACCCGATCTTCCGACGAAGTATGATCGGATCGAGATCGGCTATATCCTGTCCGTCGACCTCGATCGTGCCCGAGGTCATCTCCAGGAGCCGCTTGGTCAGTTTCAACAGGGTGGTCTTCCCGGACCCGGATGAGCCCAGGAGCACGAGGGTCTCGCCGTCTCGCACCTCGAGCGACACGTCGTCGACGGCGAAGTGGCGGCCGCGGTCGAAGGACTTCGAGACATGTCGGAACGAGATCACCGGCGGATGTAGCTCAGCCCCCCGTGCCCTGACTCGAGCTGCGACTGGGTCCTGCCCATTCGCTCGAGCAGGGGCGGGAACGCGTCCGCGCGGGCCGCCACGAAGAGATCGGCGTACAGCTTGCCCGTGTCTTCCCAGTCGCTGGTATCGATCCCGCGACTTCGAAGGATCGACACGACCTCATCCGCCTCATCCGCGTCGGCGAAACGTCTCTGCGGCAGCCGCACCCCGGGAACCACTCCGAACTCGAAGC
Source organism: Gemmatimonadota bacterium (assembly GCA_022360695.1). Classification (GTDB taxonomy): domain Bacteria; phylum Gemmatimonadota; class Gemmatimonadetes; order Palauibacterales; family Palauibacteraceae; genus Palauibacter. The sequence goes on along the minus strand of JAKSCH010000010.1, from coordinate 121 downwards.
CGTATCTCTCGAACGTCGCTCGAATGGGGAACGTGTCGAACATCCGGAGAATGGTCATGAGGGCCAGAGGGCCAAACGGTCCCGGGTGGTCCTTGCCCAAGCACTCGAGCACCGGATCGAG
>JAKSCH010000412.1 GCA_022360695.1 Gemmatimonadota bacterium | reverse complement strand
GTAGCGGGCGCGGTCGGACGGGCTCGCGCCAGGCGCTACCGGCGTGAGACGCGTCCCCAGCGCAAGGCGATCCCCGCCAGCACGAGGCCGAGTCCCAGCGTGGCGCCGGCACCGTGAGATCGCTCGGGACAAGTGGTTCACGACTGTTACGTAGGATTGTTACGAGAGCGGGCGACATCCACGCCGAGAGATGCGCGTCTAGAACGTCAGCGAAGCCCCCACCACGACGACGCGCCCCATCGAGATGAACGGCTCGACTCGCGTCGCGCCCGGCTCCGGAAGTGGACCGCCTCCATGCCACCGATCGATCACGTGAGCGGAGAAGACGCCCACCAGCGCCCCGGCCGTTACATCCGTCAGCCAGTGTCGGCCGTCGATCATCCGGCTCGCGCCGGCCCACGCCGCCAGCGGGTAGACGACGTAGGGGACGAACGGGGCGCGATCGCGGAGCTCGTTCGACAGCACCGTGGCCCAGGCGAACGCGGTGGACGTGTGTCCCGATGGGAAGGACCAGTTCTCGGAGCCCCATGAGAACGGTGAAAAGCCACCCCCCTCGTCGCCCTCGCCCGGTCGCGCGCGTCCGAAGCCGACCTTCAGACTCAACGTCAGGACCGCGTTCACCGCGAGCGCTTCGATCGTGCGCCGTCCGATGCGGGAGACCGTCGGCGCCTCGAACAACACGCCGACCGCATAGGCGCCGGCCGCAGCGCCGGCGGCGATCTCCCAACTGCCCAGCGCGCGGGGGACGCGTCGATCGAGCGCGTTTCTTCGGCCGAAGTCCGGTCGGACGGCGTGGTCGAGGTCGTCGAAGCCGTCGACTTGCGTGGCGAGCGCGCTCGACACGAACGCCACGCCGAGCCAGGCCTGATGACCACCGAGCAGATTCCTCGACGTGCGAGTCGAGTCGGGTGCCGTCTCCGGGGTTTGGGCCGAGGCGGGAGCGGCGATGGCGACGCTGAGCCCGAGGGTCAGCGCGGAAGCGGCTCGAGCCGAGGATGCGGTCAAGCCCGCGGCTCGCTCGAAGACGGGGTGGAAGGGGTGGACGACAGGGTGCGGGCGCGCTTCGCGCCCGAAGTGGGTCGGCCTCTCGTCATCGTCATCCTCGTCGGCGTCTTCGATGATCGAGAGGACTTCGCCCAGCCGGGCGAGCGCACGTCGACGTCTCGGTCCTCCCGTGCTTCCGGACGATACGCCGCGCGGTGGCGGCGGCCAAGACAGCGCCTGTCCATGGGGGGCTGCTTTCGCGTCAACGCGCTCCTAGACTGTGCCGTGGCATCACCAACCGAAGAGGACGTCATGGCTCGCTCGCTCGTTCGTACCGGTCTTTCACGAGCTTCGGCTCCGTCGATCGCGCTCGGTCTCGCTTCCGTCTGGACCGGTACGCTCGACGCCCAGTACGTGCCGGAGCGGGGCGCATGGGAGACGCGCGCACCCGCCGAGGTCGGGATGGACGCGGCGGGCGTGCAGGCCGCCGTGGACTTCGCGCTCGCGCACGAGACGGGCGTGGCCCGCGATCAGGAGTTGTCGCAGAGCCAGAGCTTCGGTCGAGAGCCCATGGGTCACGGCATCGGCCCCTTCAAGGTTCGAGCGGGACCGGCCGGCGTCATCGTGCGCAACGGATACATCGTCGCGGAGTGGGGCGATACGAAACGGGTCGACATGACCCACAGCGTGACGAAGTCCTTCCTCTCCACGATGGTGGGCCTCGCGCTCGAGGACGGGCTCATCGGCTCGCTCGACGACACCGTGCGCGAGTACATGGCACCGATCGACGTGCCCGAGGGTGATGGCGAGCCCGGCGTCGACCGGGTGGGGTTCGGGAAGCCGGATCCGACGACGATGTTCGAATCGGAGCACAACCGCCGGATCACGTGGGACGACCTCCTCAGACAGACGTCGGACTGGGAAGGGACGTTGTGGGGGAAGCCGGACTGGGCCGATCGTCCCGACCGCGATGCATCGACGTGGCTCACGCGCGACCGACACGACCCGGGGACCGTCTTCGAGTACAACGACACGCGCGTGAACATCCTGGCCCTCGCCGCGACCGGCGTCTGGCGGCGCTCGCTCCCCGAGGTGCTGCACGAGCGCGTGATGGGTCCGATCGGCGCTTCCCCCACGTGGCGCTGGAACGGCTACGAGAACTCGTGGATCACGCTCGACGGGCGACGCGTCCAGGCGGTGAGCGGTGGAGGACACTGGGGCGGCGGGATGTTCATCAGCGCGCGCGATCAGGCTCGTTTCGGGCTGTTCACGCTGCGGCGAGGCAACTGGGACGGATCGCAGCTCCTCCACGATGCGTGGTTCGATCTCGCCACGACCCCGGGTCCCGCGAACGGCCGGTACGGCTTCATGAACTACTTCCTCAACCTGCCCGATGAGGATGGCGAGAAGCGGTACCCGAGCGCTCCGGAGCAGGCGTGGGCGCACCTCGGAAACGGCACGAACATGGTCTATTGCGACCCCGTACACGATCTGGTCGTCGTGGCGAGGTGGATCCCGGGTGGGGACATCGATGAGCTGCTGGGTCTCATCATCGGGTCGATCGAGGACGTCGCCGAGAACGATTGACCGACGTCACGCGGCCGGACGCTCGGACGCATCGACGGTCGCATCGAGCGGCAGCCTGATGATGAACGTGGTCCCCTGGCCATCGACGGTCTCGACATCGATGGTGCCCCCGTGCTTGTTGACGATCACGTCATGGCTTACGGCGAGCCCCTGACCCGTACCGGTTCCGACCGGCTTCGTGGTGAAGAACGGGTCGAAGATCCGATTCTTCACGGAATCCGACATGCCACACCCGGTGTCCCGAATGCGGATCTCCGCGAAGTCGCCGCTTCGCCTCGTGGCGACGGCGATCGACCCCTGCTCGCCATCGCCGTTCTTCTCGCCGATGGCGTGCGCCGCGTTCACGACCACGTGGAGAATCACCTGATGCAAGTCGCCCGGCAGCGCGGGCACGAACGGTAGGTCTTCCGCCAGGTCGAGCGTGACCTCGGCGACACGCTTCCACTCGTTCCGGGCCACGGTCACGGAGCTCTCGACCGCCTCGTTCAAGTCGACGGCCGTCTTCTCCTCGGACCCCGGGTGAGAGAACTGCTTCATCGCCCCGACGATCTCGGCCACCCGATCGACACCCTCGATCGATTGCTCGAGCGCTACCGGGAGCTCCGCGAGCATGAACTCGACGTCCACCGACTCGGCGACCTGTTGGATCCGCGCGATCGCCTCCTCGAGCGCTTCGCCGCACTTCGCCTTCTCGACGAGACGACCGTACTCGGCGAGGAGCGTCGTCAGGTCGGATACGGATTGCTGCACGAAGCGCGTGTTGTCCCCGACGTACTGAATCGGTGTGTTGATCTCATGAGCCACGCCCGCGGCCAGCTGCCCGATCGATTCGAGTTTCTGGGCGCGCCATAGCTGACGCTCGAGCGACCTCTGCTCCGATACATCCTGGAGCACGCACACGATGCCCCGCGGCTCGTGATCGTGCGTCTCGAGCACCGAAGCCGAGTACTGGACCTGGAGCGTGCCGTCTCGTCTGGACGTGCAGGTGGTTTCGCCTCGACGGGCCTCTCGTGTCTCGAAGAGTCTTTCGATGCCCTCGGAGCGGAGAACACAGTCCTCGGGGAACAGCTCGACGAGCGGACGTCCCTCGAGCTCCTCGACCTCGTACCCGAGCAGCGACCGGGCGGCGGTGTTCATGGACTCGATGTTGCCCTCGACGTCGGTGACGATGAGAGCGTTGAGCATCGACGCGAGGATGCGATCGAGATGGTCGCGGGACTCCTCGAGCTCCCGGATCGCGAGAAACAGCTCGCGGCTCTTCTCCTCGAGGAGCGTTTCCGCCGTCTTTCGCGCGGCCCTCTCGCGTTCTACCCGGCGGTCCCGACCGGCGTCGGACATTCGGCTACGCGGCTTTTCTCAGCACGAAGCGAACGCGTGACCCTTCATCGACGCGTAGGTCCTCGCGCTCGATCGTGACGTCTTCATCGAAGTGCTCGAAGCACCCGAGCATCAGTCCTTCGGCGAGATCGGCGAACGGCCGCGTGGACTCGTAGACCATCGAGAGCGTGTGATCGCCGTCGCGCTCGCACGTGAACCGGGGCGGCTCCGCGTCCGGGTAGAGCTTTCGTGCCTCGACGTGAATGTGAGTCTCCACGCTCTCCAGGAAGTCGAACGTCGATTCGACGCCCTCGAAAAAGTCGGGGTAGCTGACGACGAACCGAGTCAACAGGTGTTTCCCGTAGGCTTGCACCAGATCGGGAACGGAGGTGGACGTCGCCTTGCCCAGGGCCGTCACGAGCGCGAGCAGCTCACGAGAGTCGTACGTGCCCACCGCCGTGTACGCTCCACCGTTCGGAAGATCGCAGCCGTCGATGATCTCGTCGGCGGTGTCGGGGCCGAACACATCCTCGACCATCTCGATGAACTCGGTGAAGACGATCCCCTTCATGGCTCACCCCCTTGCTGAGCGCGCTCGTCTCGGTTCTGCTCGGTACGGAGTATCGACGCCCGTCGCGCTCACTTGACGATCCGGAACGAGCCGCCGGCATCGTCCGCCGCGTCGGGTGGGGCGAGTCCTGCGAGGCTTCTGGTGCCGCCGGGCGTGGCGTCCGCTAGACGGCGGAACGACCCCACGAGGGTCGGGTCGAACTGGGTTCCCGCCGCCGCTTCGATCTCCGCCAGCGCTGCGGCCGGATCCCCCGCCGGTTTGTACGGGCGTTCCTGGATCATCGCGTCGAACGCGTCGACGATCGACACGATTCGTGCCGCCGCCGGAATCGAATCGCCCGCGAGACCGTCGGGGTAGCCCGATCCGTCCCACCGCTCGTGGTGACTACGCGCGATGTCGGCCGCCATGTGCAACAACGCGTGGCCGCTTCCCGCGAGGATCCGCGCTCCGATCATGGCATGCCGTTTCATGGATTGCCATTCCAGGTCGTCGAGCGGACCCGCCTTGAGCAGGATCCGGTCGGGCACCCCGATCTTGCCGACGTCGTGCAACGGCGCCGCGAGCCGGATCAGGTCGACGCGCTCGGGGCTCCAACCGGCTTCCGCCGCCAGCGCGGCGCTCAGTAGACCCACCCTGCGCGTATGGTCGCCGGTGATGTCGTCCCGGTACTCGGCCGCCCGCGCCAAGCGTTCCACGATCTCGATCTGAGCCGCGGCCAGCTCCGACGTTCGATCTCGGACCCGTTGCTCGAGCTCATCCGCGTGACCCTGGAGGGCTCGGTGAAGCGCTCGAGTTTCGAGGAGGTTGCGGACGCGGAGGACCAACCGCTCGCCGTTGACGGGCTTGGCGACGAAATCACGCGCGCCTCCCGCGAGGGCGCGGCGCTCGACCACGGGATCTGGATCGCCGGTGAGCATCAGCACGGGCAGGTACTCACCCGTTTCGATCCGATCACCGAGCGCTTCGAGCACCTGGAAGCCGTCGAGGTACGGCATGTGGAGGTCGAGAAGCACGAGGTCCGGTCGGAGCTTCTCGAAGGCTTCGATGGCGCCACGCGGATCGCTGAGGCCGGTGACATGGCGAAACCCGCCCATCCCGAGCGCCCGTCGGAGCGCGTCGATGATACTCGGCTCATCATCGATGATGAGGATACGCGACTTCGCTGCGGCGTCCGCAGCGATCACGGCGATTTCGCCCATAACCCCTCGTAGCTGGCCGTCCGGTTGGCGTTTGCGCGTCGACAACGCTCATTCTCGGCTGCCCACGCGCTCCGCTTTAGGTAAGCGGGTGTGCGGGGCGACTTCAGAACGACCCGCTCCGCGTCGATCCTAGGGGTGTACCGAAGCCGCTCGAACGAGGGCGAGTCGTCGTTGGCGACCGCCCTCCTCAAGACGACAGGTGGTAGTATGACCGGGCCAGCGTTGCCGCGGGTGCTCTGCGTAGACGACGAGGCGAACGTCCTCTCCGCGCTCCGACGAAACCTGCATGGGGTGTTCGACGTCACCACGGCGCAGAGCGGACGGCAGGGGCTCGAGGCGCTGCGCTCCGCAGGTCCGTTCGCGGTCATCGTTTCCGACATGCGCATGCCGGAGATGAACGGAGCCGCGTTCCTGGCCGCGGCCCGACAGGCTGCACCGGACAGCGTTCGTATGCTGCTCACCGGGTACTCCGAGGTCGATGCAGCGATCGCCGTGGTCAACGAAGGGCAGATCTTCCGCTTTCTCAAGAAGCCGTGCCCCCGCGAGGAGCTGATCCCCGCGATCTCCTCAGCGGTGGATCAACACCGTCTCATCATCGCCGAGAAGGTCCTCCTCGAGCAAACGCTGCGTGGCGCCGTTCGGACGCTCACGGACCTGCTGGCTCTCGTGAATCCGCAGGCGTTCGGGCGCGCGAACCGCGCGAATGAGCACGTCACCGCGCTGGTCGAGTCGCTCGGCCTGGAGGATGCCTGGCAGATCGAGATCGCCGCGATGTTGTCTCAGATTGGGTGTGTGACACTCCCCGCCGAGACAGCGGAACGCGTATACCACGGCCGGGTGCTGTCCGACGAGGAGCTCGCCATGGTGGAACGACTGCCCGAGATCGCGGCGAGTCTGGTCGAGAACATCCCACGCCTCGAGGAGGTGTGCGAGATCATCCGGAACCAGGATCGACGTTTCGAGTCCCACACCGAGGACAACCCGATTCCCGAGGGGGCCACGCTCCTCAAAGTGATTCTCGACTACGACGTCTTGGAGTCACATGGCGACGATCCACCGACGTGCATCAGCGAGCTTCAAACGCGGCCCGGTTGGTACGACCCGAGCGTCTTGAAGGCGTTCGCCGAGATCCAGGACGCGGCGGACGTCAAGACGGACGTGCGAGAGGTCATCGTCTCCAAGCTCCAACCCGGGATGGTCCTGGCGGAGGACCTCATGGCCGGAAACGTCCTCCTCATGGCGAGAGGTCAGGAGATCACGCCGGGCGTGGTCGAGCGGCTCCGAAACTGGGGCAGCCGAATGACGGAGCGACGCAGCGTCCGCGTGGTTCTCCCCAAAGATGCGGAGTCGCGCGGTATCCCGTTGAGCGCGTGACCCCCCGATTCGCCGCGCCCCGACTACTCGGAGTGCCGGGTAACGTGGGACGCCACGGCTCCGAGCAATCGCGCGTGCCCCCACAGACCGAACACGCGCCCGTCCTGCGCGAACATGGAGTGCGGGAACCAGTCGACGTCGAGCGGGTGGTCCGTCGACCCGTGGAGCGTCCCGAGGCTCCCGCCGTTCTCCGCCTGGTAGTGGACGAGATGCGCCGGCTCGACGCGATACCGGATCCGATCGATGAACGGGGGACGCGGCCGGGCCACGAGCTCGTGCGGCGTGATCATCAGACCTTCATGTAGATCGAACATCGTTCGAGCGAGCGCGCCGTGGCGATCCGCGAGCTGGGCCCGGAGCTCCGAGATGTACGCGGAGACGGCGGCGCGATCGTAGGCATCGGCCGTGGACCCGAAACGATCGACCGTCTGGGCGGTGAGCGGGCTCGTGCCCACGAGCGCCAGGAACGCGGCCAAGCCGCCGAGGCGCGCGGTTCGCGATCGAGCGGGGCGGGACGGGTACGACATCTTCTACCTCCTCTGGACGTCTGCGGAGTCTTGTCATGCGTGACGCTCGCGGGACCGTCAAGGATCGGGGCGGCGACCCGTCACGTATCGCTCTGAAAGCGACCTCCGCGCGGTCGTCGTAGGTGCAAGCCGCGTGGGACGTTAGCTTCCGGCGCCCCGTGGGGTGCCGCGGGGACGGCTCGACGCCCTCTCACCGACGCGAGCCCCGCCCGCCCTTTCGGGGTCGTAGACGGTCGGGCTTGCCTCTCGCGGCGGGGAGGCCAGCTTTGATCGTCGACGATCGGGATCGAGTCGATCGCGGCCGACTCGGGGAGGCCGGCACCCGGATCGGTCCGCGTCGATCCGAACACCGCACCGTACGAGGAGGTGGCGAACGTATGTCCGAGCGCGCCGGGTTCCTGAGATCCCCCTTCGTGCGCCTGACGGCCTATTACATCGTCCTGGGCCTGGCGGCGTGGGGTCTCGCGATTCTCTACCCGCCGATCATCGATTCCGCGTCGGGCGAACGGCTGGGCGAGCTCGCGCAGCGCGGGTTCGGCGGCGGCGATCCGGTGGGCACGTCGGACACCACGATGCGCGGGCCCGTGCAGTCGCTGCTGTTCACCTTGTTCGCGGTGATCGGGAGTCTCCTGCTGCTGATTCCGGTCGTCTGGGTCTACATGATCACGCGACAGCGCCAGGGCTACGACGAATCGGTCGTGCATACGGTCGTCATCCTCCCGGTCGCCGTCACCGCGCTCGTGATCGTCGTTCAGGACAGCGTCGCGCTGGCCTTCAGCCTGGCCGGGATCGTGGCGGCGGTGCGGTTCCGAAACACGCTCAAGGACACGAAGGACGCGGTCTACATCTTCGTGGCGATCGGCACCGCGCTCGCCGCGGGCGTGCAGGCGCTGGGCGTCGCGGCGGTGTCGACGATCGTGTTCAACTATCTCGTGCTCATCATGTGGCGGTTCCGGATCGGCGACATCTACTCGGATCAGCTCGCCGGCCGCGCGCCGCGGATGGGGATCGGCGACGTGCTCGCGGGGGCCGGGACGCCCGGCGCGGGGGTCGGCAACCTCACGATCGGGAACCCGGACCTACTGGCGGCGCTCACGCCGGACACGATCGAGGAGATCGCCGAGCGCCGAGAGCGGCTGCGACGCCGCGTCGAGGACGCGGGGAAGGGCGCCAAAAAGTTCTCGGGGCTGCTGGTCGTCGTAACCGAGAGCCCCGACACGTGTCTCGATCTCATCACCCGGGTCGTCGAGGACAGCGCCCAGAAGGCGACCCTCGCGGACATCGACCGAGCCGACGACGGCACCGTGACGCTCGAGTACCTCGTCGGGTTGGATCGCGATACCGAAGGAACCGACCTGATCGCGACGCTACGACGCATGACCGGCGACTGCGTATTGGCCGCGCAGTACCGTAACCTGAAGATCGAGAAGGCCAAGGACGCGCAGTCGACGTATTGGACGCTCGAGTAGCCATCACGGTCGCGACCGTCGGGCTCGGCCTCGTCGCGGAGCCGATCGCGGGACAGACCGGGAGCGCGCTCGGGCGCTACGTCTTCGATGAGCCCGCCGCCGACTGGCGTCTGCCGGGCCGGCTACGCGAGATCTCCGGGCTCGCGCTGACGCCCGATGGCCGCCTGTTCGCGCACGACGACGAGCGCGCCGTCATCTACGAGATCGACTTCGTCGAGGGCGAGTTCGTGAAGGGCTGGGCCTTCGGCGATCCGCCCGAGCGCGGCGACTTCGAGGGGATCGAGGTGGTCGGCGACCGAGTCTGGCTCGTGACGAGCGATGGCCGGCTCTACGAAGGTCGCGAGGGCGAGGACGACGAGCGCGTGCTCTTCAACACCTACGGCACGGGCGTCGGTCGAGCGTGCGAAGTCGAGGGTCTCGTACACGAGCCGTCGAATGACGTCCTGTTGCTGGTCTGCAAGACCGCTCGGACGGCCGAGCTCGAGGGGACGATCGCGATCTATCGGTGGAGCCTGGAAGCGAGGGCGCTCCTCGATTTTCCCATCACGGTCCCGAGAGACGAGCTTGTCGCCGAGGGTGGGTTCAGTCCCTCCGGGATCGAGCGGGACCCGGTGACCGGCCACTATCTGCTACTGGCCGCGCGCGAGGAACGGATCGCCGAGATCGACCCGACGGGTCGCGTGATCGAGATGTCGGATCTGTCGCGAGAGGCGCACCCGCAGGCCGAAGGCATCGCGATCGGCGACGATCTCACGCTGTTCATCG
>JAKSCH010000217.1 GCA_022360695.1 Gemmatimonadota bacterium | reverse complement strand
GCGGTCGTTGAATCAGCCCGAGCTCCACGTGCGCGAGCCGTATCTGCGGGTGGTCGCCGCGCTCGGATCGCTCCTGATCGGTGCTCCGCTGCTCGCGGCGTGCGGCGGCGCCGAGGCCGTGGTCGAGGAGGAGCCCGAGTACACGCGACCCTCGTTCACCCAGCGCACCGGGGCCGACGTGACCACGTCGATCCGTCTCGAGGACGTCACCGAGGCGGCCGGGATCGAGTTCCGCCACGCGACCGGCGCGTTCGGCGACAAGTGGATGCCCGAGACCATGGGGAGCGGCGTCTCGATCTTCGACTACGATGTCGATGGCTGGCCCGATGTCTTTCTCGTCAGCAGCACCGGGTGGCCCGACCGCGCGGAGGATCGCGGCGCGACATCGCGGCTCTACCGCAATCGAGGCGACGGAACGTTCGAGGACGTCACCCGCGCCGCGGGGCTGGCGACGCCGGTCTACGGGATGGGTGCCGTGGCGGCGGACTACGACGCGGACGGCGACCCCGATCTGTACGTGACCGCGGTCGGCGACAACCGGCTCTATCGAAACGACGGCGGTCGGTTCACCGACGTCACCGGAGCGACCGGGACGGCCGGGAACGCGCCCGGCGCGACGGATCCGGCTTGGTCGACCGCGGCCGCGTGGGTCGACGCGACCGGCGACGGGTGGCTCGACCTCCTCGTCTGCAACTACGTGGACTGGACGCCCGAGACCGATCTCTTCTTCTCGCGCGACGGGGTCAACAAGTCGTACGCGACGCCCGAGGAGTACAGCGGCGAGTCGTGCCGGCTGCTCCGCAGCGAGTCCGGTCGACGCTTCACCGACATCACGACCGAAGCGGGGCTCGACAACCCGGACGGGAAATCGCTCGGGATCGCGATCGATGACTTCAACGGCGATGGGCGGCTCGACATCGCGGTCGCGAACGACACGTATCAGAACTTCCTCTACTTCAACCGCGGAGACGGGACGTTCGAGGAGTCCGGCACGTCCTCGGGCGTGGCGTTCGACGAGTTCGGTCGCGCGCGCGCCGGGATGGGGATCGATGTCGCCGACATCACGAACCGGGGTCAGCTCTCGATCGGGATCGGCAACTTCTCGAACGAGTCGATCGCGCTCTTCACGCAGATCGGCGAGGAGCTGTTCCAGGATCTCGCGGGCTCGGCGCGACTCACGCGCCCCACGCTGTTGCCGCTCACGTTCGGTCTCCGGTTCGCCGATCTCGACCTCGACCGCGACATCGACCTCGTCCTGGGGAACGGACACATCGAGCCGGAGATCGAGGCCATCCAGGCCGACGTGACGTTCGCGCAGCCGCCGCAGCTCTTCCAGAACGACGGGCGCGGCGGCTTCGCCGAGGTGACGGAGCAGGTGGGCGGCGGGTTCCCCGAGCCCATCGTCGCGCGCGGCGTCGTCACGTTCGACTTCGACCGCGACCTGGATCTCGACCTCCTGATCACGACCAATGGCGGCCCGGCCAAGCTGTTCCGGAACGAGGCGGGCTCCGAGACGCGCGCGATCCGCGTCCGGCTGGCGGGAGCGGGCCCGAACACGGGCGGGGTCGGGGCGGTCGTCCACGCCTTCGTCGGCGACGCCGCGCAGCGGTTCGTGGTCGGGACGAGCTCTTCGTATCTGTCGCAGTCCGAGACGAACCCGATCGTGGCCGGGCTCGGCGACGCGGCGCGGGCGGACTCCGTGGTCGTGACCTGGCCCTCGGGATCCACGACGACGCATGGCCCCGTCGAAGCGGGGAGCGAGATCACGCTCTCCGAGGCGTCGTCGTGAGGCGAGCCGGGGAAGCCGCACTGCCTGCGCACGACCGACGCTGCGGCTCCGGCGTCCGGCCCGGGTCCGCGACGCCCCGCGCGTTGCTGCTCGCTCTGGTCGGGCTCGCCGCGTGCGACACGACCCCGCCACCCCCGCCCGCCTCGCAGGCGGACATCCTCCAGGCGCAGGGCGCCGGTCAGGCGTTCCTCCAGCAGGACAACCTGGCGGAGGCGGGCCGCGAGTTCGCTCGGCTCGTCGAGATGGCGCCGGACGAGTCGGCGGGATACGCCGGTCTCGGTCTCGTCGCGCTCCGCGACGGCGACTTCGACGAGGCCGAGCGTCGGCTCGTCGCCGCCCGCGAGCGGAGCCCGGAGGACGCCGAGCTCCCGCTCGCGCTGGCGCGGATCGAGATGGAGCGCGGTGACCCGGAGGCCGCGCTCGCGATCCTGCGCGAGGCGCTCGCGGTCGACTCGACGCACGCTCGCACGCTGTGGGCGCTGGCCGAGTTCGAGCGCGACGGCGGTCGCCCGGCGTCCGATGACCGTCGCGACTGGCTGCGACGCGTCCTCGACGTGGCGCCCGGCAACCTGGCCACGCACGTCGAGCTCGTGGACGCCGAGCTGGCCCGGGAGGGCGTCGACGGCGCCCGCCGCGCGATGGAGCTCCTGCGACAGATCGCGCCCGACTTCCCGAGTGGAAGCCGGGCACTGTTCGATGCCGCGGAGGAAGCGTTGTTCGCGGAGGACCCGACGCGAGCGGCCGAGCGGTTCGCCGAGTTTCGCGAGGTATTCGAGGTCACGGCGCCCTATCAAGAAGCGCTCTCGACCGTCCGACCCCCCGCCGGCCAGCTCGTCGGCGTGCCGCAGCTCTTCCTGAGCTTCATGACCGGCTCGCTCCGGGTGCAGGAGCAGGAGGCCGTGCTGGCCGCGCTCAACTACGCCGAAGCGTCGGAGCTCGCGGGGTTCGAGGACCTCCCGAGCCAGCCGCCGGGGGCCGAGCCCGGCTCGGCCGCGCTCGCGGTGGGCGACTT
>JAKSCH010000049.1 GCA_022360695.1 Gemmatimonadota bacterium | reverse complement strand
GTCGCTGCCGAAGCTCAAGACGCATCACTGGGCGGGCGTGACGCTCTCCATGAAGAACTGTTTCGGGATCGTGCCGGGTGCGGTGTACGGTTGGCCGAAGAACCCGCTGCATTGGGCGGGGATCGATGGCAGCATCATCGACATCAACGCCGCGTTGCGCGGCAGGCGGCTGAACATCATCGACGGCGTCGTCGGGATGGAGGGGAACGGACCGATCCAGGGGGAAGCGAAACGCGTGGGGGTCCTCGTGTTCGGCGAAGATCCGATCGCGGTGGACGCCACCGGGGCTCGATTGATGCGAATCGATCCCATGAAGCTGTCCTACCTGCGCGAGGCGAACGCCTTCTTGGGTAACGCGGCGCCGGGCCGGATCGAGACGCGAGGTGAGCGGGTGTCGCGTTTCGCGGAGGACTTCGAGGTGGTGGAGGCGTTTCAGGACGCGAAGATGAAGATATAGATCTTCGGTCGCCGAGCCGGATCGAGTGACGAAAGAGATGCGATCTTTCGTCTTGGGGAGGGGTAGGCCACGGACAGGATGTCCGAGGTCGCGAAGCGGGATCGAGAGGACTCGAATGATGAACTTGTATTTCGGAGACATGCTGCCTCCGCCCCGCGAAGACCAGGCGAAGCAGGAGCACGTGCTGGTCGGCACCGCGGCGCCCGTGAAGTTGGACGTGCGCCCCGTGGAGCATCACCTCACGCCCGACAACACGGTGTGCATCGGGACGTTTCACGACGGCCGCATGATCGGTCGCTGTGCCATCCCCGACGAGAGCGTCGGGGATTTCCTGGAGATGGACCTGTTCGACGAGCCCGTGGCGCTCGCGCTCAACGTCCGCCTCGGCGGTCCCGGTGTGGAGGGGAGTCTGTTGGCGCTCGTTCCGATGGAGCAGACCGGCGAGGTCGAGGAGTCGGAGTCCGACGAGCCGTGGCGCGCCAGCGTCCCGGGGGCCTCGTTCGACAACGACGACGAGGGATTGCCCGACGGCGCATCCGCGAACCAGCTCGTCGGGATCTTCCTGGGCGAGATCGTTCGGTTCGATCGAGACCGGAAGAACTCGGACTCGCTGTTGCGCGAGGCCGCCGACATGTTGGCCGGAGTGATCCGCGGACAAGTCGGAAGCGTGGTCGACCGCGTGATCGAGGATCTCACCACGTAACTCGCGCTCCCGGGCTCGTCCCGGGGGCCCTGGGGAAAGGGCGCCCGTGGCCGAGCCCGCGCGTTGCGGCTGGTCCGGCACCGAGCCGGGCATGATCGAGTATCACGACACCGAGTGGGGCATCCCCGTCGGGGACGACGTCCGGCACTTCGAGTTTCTCGTCCTCGATGCGTTCCAGGCCGGGCTCTCGTGGGCCATCATCCTGCGCAAGCGCGAGGCGTTTCGGGCGGCGTTCGCCGGCTTCGATCCCGCGCGCGTGGCGCGGTTCGGCCCGCGCGATGTCGAGCGGTTACGCGCGGATGCCGGGATCGTCCGAAACAGGCAGAAGATCGACGCCACGATTCGGAACGCGGCCCGGTTTCTCGAGGTTCAATCGGAGTTCGGCTCGTTCGACGCGTTCATCTGGAGCTTCGTCGGCGGTTCGACGATCCAGAACCGGTGGCGAGCCATGGACGAGGTCCCGGCCGAGACCGCCGAGTCCGAGGCGATGTCGAAGGCGCTTCGCGCGCGAGGCTTCGGCTTCGTGGGTCCGACGATCTGCTACGCCTATATGCAGGCGGCCGGGATGGTGAACGACCACCTCACGAGCTGTTTCAGGTATCCCGAGGTGACCGCGGCCGCGCGCCGTTGAAGCACACGGCCGCGCCCGGCCGACACCGACAACGGGTCAAGGGAGGTAGCTCCCGCGGCTCGAGATCGAGCGCGGCGAGGACCACGTCCGCCAGCGTCCCGATGAAGCGCGGATCGACGTGGTCCACCGGGACGCGGACGAAGTCGAGCCCCAACCCGGCGGCGTGCTCCGCGAGGTCCACATCGAGCTCCACGAGCGTCTCGGATTGCTCGTGGACGAAGCTGATCGGATCCACGACGACCGCGCGGGCCCCGTCGAGGGCCTCGAGCGCCCGCTCGATGTCGGGTTGCGTCCAATCGACCGGTCGGTTGGAGTGGTTCTGGTAGCCGAGCGTCCAGCGGGCGAGACCGAGCTCGGCCGACTGTAGCCGGCACCACTCCTCGACGTATTCGACGTAGCGACTCCCCTCCTCCACGTACCGAAGCGGCGTGCCGTGCGCGCTGAACGTGAGTCGGACGGCCGGGTCGTGCAGATCGAGGCCGGCTTCCGCGGCGGCGCCGCGGATCGCGCGGGTTCGCATCGCGAGATAGCCCGGGTGTCGATGCCACCCCGTCACCTCGCGCACCTCGGGGTTCCAATCGGCGCGCCCGAGTGCGGCCTCCACGCTCGCGAGCGCGGCCACCGTCGTGCTCGGCCCGCACAGGGGATACACCGGGATCGCCACGATGACCTGGACGTCGAGATCGCGAAGCGCCGCCACGGTCGACGCGATGCTCGGCTCGGTGAACTGCATGCCGACGACGACCGGAACGTCGAGCCCCCGTACGGCGAGCGTCTCCGACAGCTTCTCGACCTGGTCGTTCGCCTGTCCGTTGAGCGGCGAGCCACCGATGGCCTCGTAGTCCTCGAGCAGCCCGGGGGCGCGGGCGCGAGCGAGCTCGCGGCTCCGCGCTCGCGCCGCCTCCGGCGTCTCGTTCGGCTCGAGCCGCGCGTTGGCCGCGAAGATGTTCTCGAGGAACGACGTGACGTCCTGGAGGGCCGGATGCTCCGGCTCGCCGAAGTTGAGCAGGAGGACGGCGGCGTCACGAACCGACATGGCTTCTCCCTATCGATCGATCGGCCGCTACACTACGGGGACGGCCGGGCCGCGACTACCGATTCGTGGCGGCTGCGAGAAAGGCGGAGCGTTGCGGGTCGGAATCGTCGGCGGTGGCATCACGGGCTTGGCGCTCACGCACGCGCTCGCCCGAAGGGGCGTCGAGTCGGTGCTCTTCGAGGCGGCCGCGCGGCCGGGTGGCTTGATCCGGACGCGCGCCGATTCCGGCCGAATCATCGAGCTGGGGCCGCAGCGCACGCGTCTGGTGCCGCCCGTACGTCGTCTCATCTCGGAGCTCGGGCTCGAGGATCGCGTCCGGCTCGCGACCCCCGGCCCCCTCCACATCTGGGCGCGCGGCGCCCTGCGTCGGGTTCCGACCACCCCGCGGCGGCTCTTGAGCGGCGATCTGTTGACGGTCCCGGGGCGCCTTCGGGCGGCGCTCGAGCCGCTGACCGGACCGCTCGCGGCCGAGGAGTCGGTGGGCCGCTACTTCAGACGCAAGGCGGGACGCGAAGCGTACGAGTCGCTGTTCGGACCCCTGATCTCGGCCACGTTCGGCTCCGACCCGGACCAGATGCTCGCGGCACGATCGCTCCCCATGATCCTGCGACCGCTCGGAGTCCGACGAAGCCTGCTGCGAGCGGCGTCCCGTTGGCGCGGCGATGCCGCCGCGTCGGCCTGCACGTTTCACGATGGGATGCGCGAGCTCCCCGATGCGCTCGCCAGGGAGCACGCGGATCGGATCCGGCTCGCGACCCGGGTGATCGGAGTGGAGCGCGCGGGCGCCGACTGGCGGCTACAGACCCGGGGGCCGGTCTCGAGCGAAGCCGTGCGCGTGGGCCGGCTCGTGGTCACGACACCGGCGTCGGAGGCCGGTCGGCTGTTCCGTTCCGCGGCACCGGAGCTGGCGGCGCGGTTGAGAGGTCTTCGCTACAACGCGGTGTGCGTCGTCCCGCTCGAGGTGGCGTCGACGCCCGACGGGTTCGGGTTCCAGGTGGCGTTCCGCGCGCCGTGGCGGACGCGTGGCGTCACCTGGAACGCCTCGATCTTCGACCGGCCCGGGCTCGCGACGGCCTACCTGGGCGGGGGGGTCGATCCGGACCTCGCCGAGTGGGACGACGACCGGATCGGGCGGCTCGTCGCGCGTGAGTACGCGTCGATCCACGGCGTCGAGGCCCGGCCGCTGGCCGTCGCACGTCCCCGCCTACCGGCGTGGGACGCTTCGTGGTCGGCGCTCGATGACCTGCCGGTCCCGGACGGCGTGCATCTGCTCGCGAACTATCGGTCTCGGCTGGGGATCTCCGCGCGTATCCGCGAGGCGGAGACGCTCGCGGAGCAGCTCGCCTCCGATTGAGCGGCGTCCCTCACCGCGCGCACGATGGCGGCGATCACCTTCGGATCCGAGTCGGGGTGGAGGCCGTGTCCCAGATTGAAGATGTGCCCGGGTCGCCCCCCGGCGCGCTCGAGGACATCGAGGGTCCCGCGCACGGCCGCCTCCTCGCCGGCCAGGACGAGCGCGGGATCGAGATTCCCCTGGATCGCCCGGTCGACACCGATCGCCTCCCACGCCACGTCGAGCGGGGTCCGCCAGTCGACACCGATGCCGTCGCCGCCCGCTGCGGCGACGAGCGGCAGGAGATCCTGGTAGGCGGATCCGAAGTGGACGGTCGGGACGCCGGCGGCGCGCAGTCGATCGAGCAGGGCGGCGGAGTACGGGAGCACGCGCGTCTCGTAGAGCCTCGGGTCCAACACCCCCGACCAGGAGTCGAACACCTGGATCGCCCCCGCGCCGGCCTCGTGCTGGGCGATCCCGAACTCGGCGAGATGGTCGACCCAGAAGCTCGCGAGACGATCCCACGCCGCGGGGTGCTCGACCATGAACGCGCGTAGGACGGCCAGGCGGGTCTCACGCGGACCGGTCGTGAGATACGAGCACAGGGTGAACGGCGCGCCGACGAATCCGATGATGGGCTGCTCGTGCCGAGCTCGAAGCAGCCGAATCGCTTCGAGCACGTAGCCGAGCCGGTCGCGCGGATCGAACGACACGAGCCGCGCGGCGTCGCCCAGCCCTTCCCAGGGCGGGAGGACGACCGGCCCGACGCCGGGGCGGAGCTCGACCTCGAGCCCGGCGGCCTCGAAAGGGGTCGAAAGGTCCTGGAACAGGACCAACGCGTCGACGGGGAAGTACTCGAGGGGCAACGCCGTGACGCGCGCCGCCGCCTCGGGGTCGCGAACGAGCTCGAAGAAACCGCGTTCCTCCCGCGCCGCTCGATACGCGGGGAGACACCGTCCCGCCTGACGCATGAACCACACGGGGGTGCGCTCGACGGGCTCTCGCGCCAGCGCGCGGAGGAACAGATCGCTCATGCGCCGCATCTATCCCGCCGCCGCGCGCCGCGCAAATACGGGCCGGGCGCTGGACACGGCCGACCGGGGTCCCGAGCTTCCTAGTTCGCATCGCCCGCGCGGACGAGGCCGTACCGTGGGCCCCCCGAGCCGCTCGCACGAGGAGCGTCGATGATTCGCACCACTCCAGCCTTCGTCTTGGCCACCTTGCTCGCCGCCCCGATCGCGCCGGCCGTCCATGCGCAGGTGACCGGGCTCGCGCCCCACCGGTTGACCGACCACCAGATCCGGGGCGCGATCGGCGACGGCCGCGCGTTCGTCGACTCGCTCTATCGTGCCCACGAGCTCCCCGGTCTCCAGGTCGCGGTCTCGGTGGGCGGCCACGTCGTTTGGAGCGAGGGCATCGGGTACGCCGATCTGGAGAACAAGACGGCGGTGACGCCCCTCAGCCGCTTCCGCGTGGGCAGCGTCGCCAAACCGATCACGGCGGTCGCGGTGGCGCAGCTCGCCGCCGACGGTCGGCTCGATCTCGACGCTCCGGTTCAGGACTATGTCCCGAGCTTCCCACGGAAGCGCTGGCCGATCACGACCCGTCAGCTCGCCGGCCACCTCTCGGGTATCCGTCACTACTACTGCACGAAGCCTGCGCTGCGGCCGTGCGACGATGTCGAGCCCACCCTGGAGGCGCATCTCGCGGCCGGGAACGAGAACTTCAGCGCCGTGCGATACGAGACGGTGTCGGACGGGCTCGCCATCTTCGAAGACGATCCGCTGCTGTTCGAGCCGGGGAGCGAGTACTCGTACTCGAGCTATGCCTGGAACCTGATCAGCGCGGTGATCGAAGGCGCGACCGGGCGGCCGTTTCTCGAATACATGCAGGAGCACGTGTTCGATGAGCTGAATCTCTCGCACACCGCGGCGGATCGGACCGACCGGCTGATCCCGTTCCGCACCCGATACTACGGGTACGCGCCGGGAGGTGGGCTCCGGAACTCGCCCTACGTCGACAACAGCTACAAATGGGCGGGGGGCGGATTCCTCTCGACGGCCGAGGACCTCGTTCGGTTCGCCGACGCGCACGCCCGCCCGGGGTTCCTCAGCCAGGCCTCGCTGGACCTCCTTCACACATCGCAGGTCCTAAACGACGGTACGGAAACCGGTTACGGAGTCGGATGGCGGACGTACCGCGATGACGAAGGTCGGAGAATCGTCGGCCACGGAGGGGGCTCGGTGGGCGGCTCCACGATGCTGATCCTCTATCCGGAGACCCGCGTCTCGGTCGCGATCACATCGAACATCTCGAGGTGGCCCGGCGATCGGAGCGCGTTCGCGCAGCGCATCGCTCGGCCGTTTCTCGAAGCGCTGGAGCTTGTCCCGTGAGACGCCGAACGAGTTGGATCGCGCCGCTGCTCGCGCTGGTCGTCGTCGCGCCCGTCACCGGACAGGACGCGGAACGATTCGACACGCTCCTACGGGGCGGGCGCGTCCTGGATGGCACCGGGAACCCGTGGTTCCGGGCGGACGTGGGGATCCGCGAGGGTCGGATCGCCGCGCTCGGGGATCTCCGCGACGCCTCGGCCGAGCGCGTGATCGAGCTCGACGGGCGATACGTCGTCCCGGGGTTCATCGACATCCACTCTCACGCCGACCAAGGGCTCGATGCCCCGGGGGAGCCGGGGAGCGAAGGCGCGCGCCGCCGCGCCGCGCCCAACCTGGTGAGCCAGGGCGTCACCACGGTGGTCGTCAACCAGGATGGCGGTGGGCCGTGGCCCATCGCGGAGCAACGGTCCCGGCTCGAGGAACGTGGCCACGGGCCGAACGCCGCCCTGATGGTGGGTCACAACACGATTCGCGCGCGGGCCCTGGGTTCGGATTTCCGCCGCCCCGCGACGCCGGCGGAGGTCGAGCGGATGACCGAGATGGTCGAGCGCGGCATGGCCGAAGGCGCATTCGGTCTCAGCGCCGGACTCGAGTACGTCCCGGGGCGCTGGAGCGAGACATCGGAGCTCTTCCCGCTGGTCTCGGCCGCCGGCCGAGGCGGTGGCATCTTCATCGTCCACGAGCGGAGCTCCGGCATGACCCCCATGTGGTTCTGGCCGAGCCAGGACGATCCGGGTCCTCCGACGATGATCCAGACGATCCTCGAGGACATCGAGATCGCCGAGCGCACCGGCGTCACCACCGTGGCGACCCACATCAAGGCGCGTGGCGCCGATTTCTGGGGAGCGGGGCGAGCCTTGATCGACCTGATCGATCGCGCGCGCGCCCGCGGCGTCCCCATCTGGGCGGATCAGTACCCCTACAACACGACCGGCAGCGACGGGAGCACCGTGCTGATTCCCCGGTGGTTGCTCACGCGCGCGGAGGAGGCGGGCGAGGACCGCGACTTCGCGGAGCCGCTCGAGGCGGCGCTCGCCGACGCCGGGTTGGGCGAGCTGGTACGCATGGACATCGCCCATGAGATCAGTCGTCGAGGGGGGGCCGAGAGCCTCGTGGTCATGGAGCACATCGATCCGAATCTGGTCGGTCTCACGATCGCCGAGCTGTCGGCTCGATGGGACGTGTTCCCGGTCGACGCCGCCATCCGAATCCAGATCGAAGGCGATCGCACTCGACCTGGCGGCGCCCGGATCCGTGGCTTCTCGCTCTCGGAGATCGATGTCGAGCAGCTCTCAGCGAAGCCGTGGCTCATCACCGCGTCGGACGCGGGGATCGCGCTTCCCACCGATGGGCCGGTGCACGCCCGCTTCTACGGGACGTTCCCGCGAAAGATCAAGCGCTACGCGATGGAGGCGGGGGTCCTTTCGATCGAGGATGCCGTGCGTTCGGCGACGAGCCTCCCGGCGCAGGTGCTCGGTCTCGACGACCGCGGGATGATTCGAGAAGGCTTCGTGGCGGATGTCGCCGTCTTGGATCTGGATCGCCTGGCGGACAACGCGACCTTCTTCGAGCCGCACCAGTATCCATCGGGCGTGGACTACGTGCTCGTGGGGGGGACGTTCGTGGTCGACGATGGCGATCTCACCTGGGAGCTCCCCGGTGAGATCCTCACGCCGGCGGGGGCACGAACCCAGGCAGGACGCACCGTTTCGGGCGGCTGATCCGCCTCGACTTCGTAAGCTCCGACACCGCGGCGAGTTCCCTCGACGCCGGCTCCGGCGTTCTGCAAGCCGCTCTGCCCAATGCAAAGTCTCGCGCGCGGCGGGGCCTCTCCGCCCCCGGGTGCGCGCACGTAAGACATTGCCCACCAACCGATTGTGCTTCGCGTCGGGAAAGGCGTGGCCAACGAACGCTTCTTGCACCGGGGCGGAAAGACGCTGAACCGCCAACCGGGACAACGCGCCACGAGGTCTGATGTTCAACGGGAAGAAGCAGACGGACGGGACACGGATCACGGATCTCCTCGCGGAGCTGCGCTCGCTCGCGCGGCAGAATCCAGAGGACGCTCAGCTGCGTAGCCACCTTTCCCGCGGTCTGTTCAGCGCGCTCACGCACGTGACCGAGGCCGGCCAGCACGACGAGCGCGAGACCATCGTCCAGGAGCTTCGCGATCTGGCCGCCGAGCACCCCGAGGACGACGCGGTTCGCCGCGATCTCGCTCGTGCCCTGTTCAACACGCTCAACATCTCGCACCAGGCGGGCGACGAAGCGAACCGCGACCGCGCGCTGATCGAGCTCCGCGCGCTGTCCGCCGAGCACCCGCGCGATGAGGTCGTCCAGGAGCATGTCGCGAAGGCGTTGTTCAACGCGATGAACTACGCGCACGCGGCCGGCGATACCGGCGGCCGCGCCGCGCTGCTCGAGGAGCTGCGCGGTGTCAACGAGGCCTCCGGGGAGGAGGCTTCCACTCGGCTGCGACTCGCCAAGGCGCTCTTCAACGGCGTGAGCCACGCCGTGGAGGAAGGCGACGCGGACCGCGGGAAGGCGCTCATGCGCGAGCTGCGAGACCTCGCGACCCGCCACCCCGATGACGCCGAAGTCCGGGCGCGCTTGTCGAAGGGCCTGGCCACGATGCTGCACCAGAGTTGTCGATCCGACGACGCAGCCGGTGCGAGCGAGCTCCTGGAAGAGCTTCGGCTCATGGCCGGGCAGCACCCCGATCAGCTCGCCCTACGCGAGAGCCTGGCGATCGGGCTCTCCGACACCCTCCACGTGATGGGGGAGGGGGAAGATGCGGGACGACGTGCGGACATGCTGGAGGAGCTGCGCACGCTCGCGTCGAGTCACCCCGAGGCGGATACGATTCGGGCTCGTTTGGCGTGCGGTATCGCCAACGAGCTCAGCGTGGCGGCTCGGGCCAACTGACTCAACCTCACGCATAGACGCATCATGGCCGCGTTCGGGCGTAACCGCCCGACGCGGCCGCGTCGCATCGGGGTGCCGGGAACCGGTCCGCCGGCGGGCCGCGTTGAGGGAAGTGTGTTCCGGCGCGCGCAAAAAGGTGGCTAGGCTCGCGTTCGATCGCGAGGTGACACCCCTCTTGCGTTGTCTCTCAAGTGTTTGCCAGCACATCACATGGCTCGTGCGACATGACAAACCGCCGGCGGGTATGTCCCTTGCGCTTCCGGACGGGCGGCATACCCGATGAGAAGGTTCCGCGCGTTCATGCGCGATGAAGACCCAGGGTGGATCCTACCGCCGATTTCCGGTCGAGGCCCGCAGGCACCTCGCCGGCTGGGAGCATGGGCGCGTGGGCCTTCTCCTTCGCCTCTCCTTCCCAGTTCCGGACGCAGGACTCATCTTGCGAGCATGAAACGCCGAGCCTTTGCGCCCGTCGCCAGGGGCGTCGCGATCGCCAGCGTGCTCGCGGCTCCGGGTTGTGGCGAAGCCGACCCCGACGCGAACCCGGTCACCACGCCGCCCGCGGCTACCGTCGATGACGGCCCGTCGGGCGCGAAACGGCCTCCTCCTCACGCGTTCGGGACCTTGGAGGGTGGCGAGATCGGGCTCGAGTCGCTCGAAGGGCGCGTGGCCGTGGTGAATTTCTGGGGCACGTGGTGTCTCCCGTGTCGCCGCGAGCTGCCGGAGCTCGTCGAGCTGGCGGAAGCCTATGACGACCAGGACGTGGCGATCGTGGGGATCGCGGTCGACTCGGGCTCCGCGACCGAGATCCGGACGTTCCTGTCGAAGTTCGGCGTGGAATACCCGATCTGGCTGAGCGGGATGGAGCCGGCGGTGTCGAAGTTCGGCGCGCTCGGGTTTCCGTTCACCCTCGTGATCGATCGCGACGGGTGGATTCGGAAGGAGTACCTGGGGCCGCAGACGTACGACTCGCTGGCGTCGGAGATCGACGCGCTGCTCGAGTAGGCCTATCTTCGCCGGCCCGGAAGCACTACGTGGGTCGCCCACCGGAGATGTGCCGTTCTGAAGACACCAGTCGATGGTTGGCGCAAGACGCTCGGCGTCACCGCCGTGATCACCTACCTCCTCATCGTGTTCGGAGGCATCGTCCGCATCACGGGCAGCGGGATGGGGTGTGGTGACGATTGGCCGCTGTGCAACGGACAGTGGCTCCCTCCGCTGGACTTCGCGACGTGGATCGAGTGGGGCCATCGACTCGTCGCGGCGCTCGTGTCGTTCCTGGTGGCCGGGTTCGCCATCGTGGCGCTCGTCCGGCGTCGCCGAGAGGGGTGGGCCCGTCGTTGGCGTCTCACGCTGTGGATCGTCGTCCTCCTCGCCATCCAGGTGATGCTGGGCGCGATCACGGTGTGGCTGGAGTTGCCGCCGACGAGCGTCGTGCTGCACCTGGGGACCGCCATGGCGCTGCTGGCGCTGCTTCTCCTGGGCGCGCTCGGCGCGCCCGATCGACCGGTGTCCCGCTCCGGCCCCGCGACACGGATGGCCTGGGCGCTGGTCGGTGGGGGCGCGGTGGCCGTCATGCTCGGAGGGCTCGTCGCGAATCTCGACGCGGCGCCGGCCTGTCAGGGGTTCCCGCTTTGCAACGGGTCTCTGTTCCCGGGCGGCCACTGGCGCATCCACGTCCATTGGACACATCGGGTCGTCGCGTACGCCCTCGCCCTCGGCGTGATCGCGCTCCCCTGGATCGGTCGGGTCCGCAGCCCGACGACGGCGTGGCTGGCCGCGACCCTGACCATCGCTCAGATCGTGGTGGCCGCGATCATGGTGCTCCAGATCCTGCCCCAGTCATGGCGGATCGCCCACGTCGCCCTCGGTACGGCCGTGTTCGCCGCGCTCGTGGCGCACGCGCACGCGCTAGGCGGTTTGGAGCAGGGCGACGTGGCCGAGCCCGCCGGCCGCGCACACGCTCACGATCGCGCGAGCCCCGGCGGGGCGGTCGGCTAGCTCCACCACCGTCTGCGACAGGATCCGCGCCCCCGTCGCCCCGAACGGGTGGCCGATCGAGACGGAGCCTCCGTTCGGGTTCATCCGGTCGCGGGGGAACGGCCCGAGCCCGGGCTCGATCGACGTGCGGGCCGCGAGCCACGACGGATCCTCCAAGGCCGCGATCGTGCACAGCACCTGGGCCGCGAACGCTTCGTGGAACTCCCACAGATCGACGTCTTCGAGCGTGAGGCCCTGACGCGTCAGCAGACGTGCGATCGCGAGCGCGGGCGCGATCAGGAGCCCATCCCGATCCGGATCGATCGCGGCTTGCTGCCAGTCGACGAGACGTGCGCGCGGGAGATCGTCGGGGAGCGCCGCGAGCCCGCGCTCCGACGTCACCCAGCACGCCGCCGCACCATCCGTGAGGGGCGACGAGTTCCCCGCCGTGAGCGTCCCGGTGTCTTTGTCGAATGCCGGGCGAAGCGAGCCCAGCTTCTCGAGCGATGTATCCGCGCGTGGGATCGTGTCGCGATCCGCCGGGAACGTGCCGGGCGTGACGAGCAGCGATCGGAAGAACGCGCCGCCATCGCGGGTGGCCGCTCGGTGGCTCGCGAGCGCGAACGCGTCCTGGGCCTCGCGTGAGATCCCCCACTCCTCGGCCATCTCCTCGGTGTGCCGACCCATCGTCTTTCCCGTGGTCCGCTCCTCGACCCCCGGGATGGAGATGCGTAGATCGGATGGGCGGATCTGCCCGAGGTGCTTCACCATCCGGCCGACGCTCCCGGCGGTGCCCGTCCGGCGGATCGTCTTGCTCAGTCCACGAGACAGGCCGATCTGCGTGTGGCTCATCGACTCGACGCCCCCGCAGAGCGCGAGGTCGCTCCGACCCGCGGCGACCTGACCGGCCGCGTGCGTGGCCGCCGCGATCGATGTCGCGCACGCTTGTACGATCCCCTGCGCCGGCACCTCCGGATCGAGCCCGGAGTCGAGCCACACCTCACGTCCCCAGTTGCTGACCGACAGCGCCGGGATCACCGCGCCCCACAGCACCAGATCGACCTCGCGCGCGCGGTCGCGACCGGGCCCGCGCTCGCCGGCCACGGTTTGCTGGATCACGGGGGCCGAGAGCGCGAGCGCATCGAGCGCCTCCAGCTCGCGATCGATCTTGGTGAACGGGCTCCGGAGCCCGGGGAGCACGAAGGCCGGCCGGGGTGACATGCGTGGCATCCTATCTCGCGCCCCCACAAGATGGAACGCCGGAGGCCCGCCGGAAGCGGGGCCGATGCCATCGCAAGGAGCGACGTCGATGACGGTTCGCGTTCGGTTCGCGCCGAGTCCCACGGGCTACCTCCACGTGGGTGGGGCGCGCACCGCCCTCTTCAACTGGTTGTATGCGCGATCCGAGGGCGGGGTCTTCCTGCTTCGGATCGAGGACACGGATCGCGCGCGTTCCCGTCCGGAGCATACGCAGGCCATCCTGGACGGCCTCTCGTGGCTCGGGATCGAGGTCGACGAGGGCCCCGTCTTCCAAGCCGACGGGATCGAGCGTCACCGAGCGCACGCCGGTGCGTTGCTCGAGAGCGGGGCCGCGTATCGGTGTTTCTGCACCGCGGAGGCGCTCGCCGAGCGTCGGGCCGAAGCCGAGCGCACGGGCGCGGGGCACGGGTACGACGGGCGTTGCGGTCGTCTGGAAGAAGCGGAGTCGCGGGGACGCGCGGAGGTGGGCGAGCCCTTCGCCCTTCGCGTCCGCGTACCCGCGGAGGAGATCGGGTGGGTCGATGCGATCCACGGACCGATGTCCTTTCCGGCGGGCTCGATCGACGACTTCATCGTCCTCCGGTCGGATCGCACGCCGGTGTACAACCTGGCGGTCGTGTCGGACGACGCGGAGGCGGCCGTCACGCACGTGATCCGCGGCGACGATCACATCTCGAACACGCCAAAGCAGATCGCGATCTACCGGGCCCTCGGTCTCGACCTTCCGACGTTCGGCCATGTCCCGCTGATCCTCGGGAGCGACGGGAAGCGTCTCTCGAAGCGACACGGAGCGATGTCGGTGCTCGCGTACCGAGAAAAGGGGTACCTGCCACGTGGGATGCTGAATTTCCTCGCGCTCCTGGGGTGGTCGCCGGGCGACGATCGCGAGTTCTTCGCCGACGCCTCGGAGCTGACGGAAGCGTTCCGGCTCGATCGGGTGCTGAAGAAGGGAGCCGTGTTCGATCTCGAGAAGCTCGCGTGGCTCAACGGACGGCACATCGCGCGAAGCGACGTCTCCGACCTCGCGCGTTCGGTGTTGGACGTGTTGACCGAAGCCGCCGAAGCGGGCGGGACCGATCTCGCCGCGACCCACCCCACGATCCAGACGGACGCGGAGCGGCTGGCGTCGGTGATCGAGCTGGTCAGGGAGCGGCCGCGGACCGTCCCCGCGCTCGTCGATCAGGTGTCCCCGTTCTTCGCGCTCGAGATCGAGTACGAGCAGGCCGCCGTCGATCGGTTCTGGAAACGACCGGACGAGGCGGCAGGGGCGCTCCGGGCGCTCGAGAGCGAGCTCCCCGAGGTGTCGGTCTGGGAGGCGGGGCCGCTCGAAGCCGCGATCCGCGGCGTCGCCGACCGGCTCGACGTGGGGGCCGGGAAGGTGATCAATCCGCTCCGCCTCGCGCTGATGGGGCAGGGCGTCAGCCCCGGCATCTTCGAGGTGGTCGAGCTCATGGGTCGCGAGCGCGTGGACCGACGGATCGCCACCGCCCTGGGCTACCTCGATGCCAAGACCGCGATGGCGTGACCGCGGCCCACGAGGAAACGATGCGTCGGGCGCTGCGACTCGCCGCGCGAGCGGGTGAGCTCGGAGAGGTGCCCGTCGCGGCGCTCGTCGTCGACCCCGACGGCGACATCGTGGCGGAGGACCACAACCGGACGCGCGAGCGCTCGGACCCGACCGCGCACGCCGAGGTGCTGGTCCTGCGCGAGGCGGCTCGGCGTCTGGGCGACTGGCGTCTGGAAGGACACACGTTGTTCGCGACGCTCGAGCCCTGCGCGATGTGCGCGGGGGCGGCCGTCCTGTCGCGTGTACCCACGCTCGTATACGCGGCGCCGGACCCGAAGGCGGGGATGTGCGGCTCGCTCGAGAACCTCGCGCACGACCCTCGTCTCAATCATCGGATCGAGGTCGTCGGCGGGATCCTCGGCGATGAGAGCGCCTCGCTGCTCGTCGATTTCTTCCGGGCGAAGCGCTGAATCCGACGACGGGGCGTAGGTCGGTCCGACCCCGCGGCCCTACGACGGGACGGGCTTGCCGACGAAGCGAATCGTGCCGATCAGGAGGGTGACGGAGACCGCGTAGGCGATCCAGACGGGGAGCCCGAACGACGTCCCGATATGACCGAAGGCGATCGCCGCCCCCGCCACCACCAGCGCGTACGGCAGCTGCGTTCGGACGTGATCCATGTGGTCGCACGCCGATGCCATCGAGCTCAGCACGGTCGTGTCCGAGATCGGCGAGCAGTGGTCGCCGAAGATCGACCCCGCGAGCACGGCGCTCACCGAGCTCACGAGCATCGTGCCACCGAACCCATCCTGGAAGCCGGCCGCGCCGCCGAGCGCGACCACGAGCGGCACCACGAGCGGCAACAGGATGGTCATCGTGGCCCAGGAGGTGCCGGTGCAGAAGCTGACCACCGCCGCGGTGAGAAACGTCAGCACCGGGACCAGCTCGGGACCCAGGTTTCCTTCGCGCAACAGCGTCAGGTATCGCGCGGTCGAGAGCTGGTTCGTGACCTCGCCCAGGGACCACGCGAGCACGAGGATGACGAATCCCATCGTCATGGCGCGCACGCCGGCCAACCACCCGTCGAGCGCTTCCTTCAGCGTGAGGATTCGTTGCCCGACCGCGAGGGCGATGGCCATCATGCACCCGGCCAGCGAGCCCCACAGGATGGCCTTGAACGGATCGGCCGCGCCGAACGTGTTCCAGATGGTGTCCGGAGCCCCCAGCGAGGCCCGTCCGTCGAAGTAGAGCCCCGCCAGCACGACCACCACGACGGTCAGCACGGGTACCGCCGCGTTGTACCACCGAAGCGGGACGCCCTCCTTCGCGTCGAGCCCGGTCTCCTCCGTATCGACCATCAGCTGTGCGCCCGGACGAAAGACCCCTCCACCCGACCGCGCCCGAACCTCGGCCGCGTACATGGGCCCGAAATCGCGCTGGAGCGCGATCACCAGCCCGACGAAGAGAATGGCCAGGATGGGGTAGAACAGATACGGGATCGTGCTCAGGAACACGTTGAACGGGCTCGCCTCCGCGAGCGCGCTCGACAACGCCGGGTCGGTGGTCTGCGCGGCCGCGATGTCGAGCCCCTGCTCGATGAGGGAGATTTCGAACCCCACCCAGGTCGATACGAAGACGATCGTCACGACGGGCGCCGCGGTCGAATCGACGAGGTACGCGAGCTTCTCGCGCGAGATCTTGAGCTTGTCCGTGATCGGTCGAAACGTGTTCCCGACGATCAGGGTGTTCGCGTAGTCGTCGAAGAAGATCCCGAGACCGCCGAGATAGGTCGCGAGCTGGCCGCGTCGCGGCGTCGTCGCGAGCGGGCGCACGGCCTCGACGATCCCGCGCGTGCCGCCCGAGCGCGAGATGACGCCGACCATCGCGCTCAGCAGCGCGGAGAAGATGAGGATCGACGCGTTGCCGTCGTCCGCGAGCGACGGCACCACGAACGTGTCGACCGTGCGCCAGAGACCCGAGATCGGGTCGAGCCCCGCGACGAAGCAGGCCCCGAGCCAGATCCCGAAGAACAGCGACACCACGACCTCACGGAACACGAGGGCGAGCGCGATCGCGATCAGCGGCGGCAGCAGGCTGATCCAGCCCGGGAACCGATACGGCTCGAGCGTCGTCGTCGCCGTCCCCGAGGCCGCCTCGATCGACACCGTGAGCGGCAGGTCGCCCGCTTCGACGGTGAGCCCGGCCACGACGTCGTCGCGAATCGGGAGGTCGCCCGAGGCCAGCGTCTCGCCGGCCGCCGTGACGACGCGGAACGAAGCTTGTTCGCCGTCCTCGGTCCGGATCGTGACGTCGAACGGGACGCCGGTCAGGACGACTGTCGGCGCGGATGCCGTGAGGCTCGGCCCGTCCTGGGCGATCGCGCTCGCCGCGAAGACCGACGTCAAGACGAGCGACAGCAACGGAGCCCGGAGGGCTCGCCGCGAGCGAGGTGGTCGTGGGTGCATCCCGGAACGTACCGGCCGCGCGGAGACACGGCCAACGCGATTCTCGGCGTTGATCCGCCGCGGGGGTCGCTCTATACTCCCGCCCGAACCGGGCCCGGATGGCCCTCACGACCCTCGCTCGAGGCCGAGCAGCACAGCGCGAGTGCCCACCCGCGCCGAATCCGATCGAACGCTCCTCGACGAGGCGGCGACCCACGAGCTGATCGTCCAGCTCTCGCGGACCATCGATCGAGCCGTCTCTTCCGACGCGCGGCTCGTCCTCGTCGGCATCCACCGTCGCGGCGACGTGATCGCCGGTGCGATCGCCGATCGCCTCGAGGGGAGCCGCGGG
>JAKSCH010000392.1 GCA_022360695.1 Gemmatimonadota bacterium | reverse complement strand
GTCGTTGGCGACCGTCATTTCGCCGCACCGCGTCTCTCGGATCCGTTTTCGGGGAAACGGATCCGAAGTCGTTCCGAGCGCGAAGTAACTCGAATGTCGCTGCGGATGGGGACACCTCTTGCTGGAAGACGAATCGTCATATGTTCCGGCCCATGGGGAGCGAGCGGGTGGCCGACACCAGCGATCTGTTGGGTCGCGTAGCGCGTGACGAGCCGGGCGCGGTGCGTGACTTCGTCGGGCACTACGGGGCGCTCGTGTGGTCACTCGCCTTGAAGCGCACGCGGTCCCGCGAGGAGGCGGAAGACGCGGTGCAGGAGATCTTCCTTGATCTCTGGCGGAGCGCGGATCGGTACGACGTCGATCGATCGTCCGAGGCGGGGTTCGTGGCGATGATCGCGCGACGGCGCCTGATCGACCGGGCTCGAAAAGAGGCCCGACGTCCCGAGCTGACTTCGTTCGCCGAGGGCATGGAATCGGGTACGGACGACCACGAGCGGATCGAGCGACGCATCGAAGCGGGTCAGGTCTTGGAGGTCGTTCGCTCGCTACCCGAGAGACAGCAGGAGCTGATCGAGCTGTCTCTCCTGGATGGGCTGTCTCACTCCCAAATCGCGGAGAAGACCGGGACGCCGTTGGGGACGGTGAAGTCGAATATCCGTCGAGGCCTGATCGAGGTTCGGAAGAGGCTCCTCGGACCCACGGTGGACGAACAGCGCGCGGGGGCGGGATGAGCGACGAACTGCGAGCCCGCATCGATGAGCTCCTGATCGATCGCGCGACCGACGCGCCGGATCCGGAACGGGACGAGGAGCTGCTCGAGCTCCTCGAGCGGGTCGCGGACACCGACTTCGAGCTCTACGAGCGGGTGGCCGCCGAGATCACGGCGGCACTACTCCCGGTGCAGGGCCTCGATCCGATGCCGGCCCACGTGGAGTCGGCCGTCCTCTCGAGCGCACCCGGCGCTTCCGTGCATGACATCCGGCGCGGCTCGCGCGCCGTCGGACCCGACTGGACGCGTCGGGCGGGCTGGGCGGTGGCGGCGGCCGCGCTCGTCATCTGGTTGACGCTGCCGCGCGGGAGCGACCCGATCGTCGAACCGACGACCGCGGAAGTGCGGTCCGCGCTGGCCGAGGGCGCGGTCGGAACGCTGGAGCTGCCGTGGACCAGCACGGAGGACGCCGCCGCGGTCGACGCCTCGGGAGACGTCGTGTGGAGCACGACCGCACAGGACGGCGTGATGCGCTTCGCGGGTCTCCAACCGAACGACCCGACCGAGTTCCAATACCAGCTGTGGATCTTCGACGGGACCCGGGATGATCGGTATCCCGTGGACGGCGGGGTGTTCGATGTCCCCGCCGGCGCAGGCGATGTGCTCGTGCGGATCCGTCCCAAGATCGAGGTGCGAGAGCCCGTGCTGTTCGCGATCACGATCGAAGCGCCGGGTGGCGTCGTCGTATCGGCTCGCGAGCGGATCGTCCTCGTCGCGGAGACCGGCTGACGGACCTCGGTCACGCGTGCCGCCGCCCGGGCGGGCGTACTCGGGCGTCTCTTCACGGTGGCTCGACCGCCCGCAGGGACTCCGACGCTGAAACCGTCGTCGCTTGCATGCAGTAATGCTACATAGATAGCATAACTACCTGGCGACGATCGCTTCAGCGCGAACCAACGGGAGCCTCATGCCCAGAAAGACGCTCGGTATCACGACGATCCAGGTGCTCCACGCGGTAGCCGTCGGCCGCCGCTACGGGTTCGACATCATGGACTCGACCGGACTCCCGAGCGGCACCGTCTACCCCGCCCTGCGACGGCTCGAGGCT
>JAKSCH010000056.1 GCA_022360695.1 Gemmatimonadota bacterium | reverse complement strand
GTGGCTCAACAGCGCACCGTAGCTGAGCGCTCGACGCGTGAAGTCGTAGTCACCGCCAGAAGGCAACGACTCATCGAACCCTCCGACGCGCTCGAACCAGGCCCGTCGGACCACGGGATCGCTCGTTGCACCTTCGAAACCTCCTCGGCAGCACGCTGGCGGCCACGCTCACGCTGGTCGCGCTCTACGTCTTGTTCGGTCGCGTGGCTCTTCACGCCATCGAGGGCTCCGCGACGATCGGCGACCTCGCGATTTTCGCGGGCGCGGCCGGGCGGCTCCGCCTATCCCTCGATCAGTTCACCCGATCCGTTTCGGCTACGTACGAGCAGACCCTCTTGCTGGACAACCTCAAGAAGTTCCTGCTCGTGCGACCGGCGCTGGAGTCGGGCGAGGAGTCACCCCGCGGCGAGTCGGCGGCGGCGGTGACGATCGAGCGCGTTTCGTTCACCTATCCGGGTACGGACCAGCCCGCGTTGCGCGACGTGTCGCTGGATATCGCGCCGGGTGAGACGATCGCGATCGTGGGCGAGAACGGAGCCGGGAAATCCACGCTGACCAAGCTGATCGCCCGTTTGTACGACCCGACGACCGGCACGATCCGTTTCAACGGCATCGACGTGAAGGATCTCTCGACCGCGGAGCTCCGTCGCCAGATCGGATTCGTCTTTCAGACGTTCGCGCGGTACGAGGCGACGGCGGGGGAGAACATCGCGTTCGGCGATTGGGAGACCCTCTTGGAGGATCCGGGCCGCGTGCGCGACGTCTCGAGCGCCGCCGGGGTGGACGAGCTCATCGAGAATCTCCCCCAGGGATACGACACGGTGCTCGGGCGACGGTTCGGCGACGTCACCCTCTCGGTCGGCCAGTGGCAGAGGCTCGCGATGGCTCGTGCGTTCGCGCGAGGTGGCTCGCTGCTCGTGCTCGACGAGCCGACGGCCAGTCTGGACGCGCGCACGGAGTCCGAGCTCTTCGCGAGCTTCAAGAAGTTGGCCGATGGCCGAACGACCATCCTCGTTTCGCACCGGTTCTCGACGATCCGCATGGCCGACCGAATCGTCGTCCTGAGCGATGGGCGCATCGTGGAGGTCGGGAGTCACGACCAGCTCGTCCAGGCAAGAGGCACCTACGCCGCCATGTACCGTCTTCACGAGCGTCAATTCTCCGGCGCGTAGTCTTGCGCAGACCCGCCAAACGGACCTGCGCGCGGGATCGTGGCGCCTCGTAGCGCACGAACGAGAACGACGCTCGACGAAGGGGCCGATCGGAATCGATGGGGCGTAGGAACGACGTGGCGTAGAAGCTCCGGGGGCTCGAGGGTCAGTAGGGTCGGTAGAATCGGTTTCGCTGGTATTCGTTGAACGAAGCCACTCGGACCACGGGCAAGCGCTGATGCGACATCACGCGGATCATCGGAACGCGCTGTCGCTCGTCGAAACGTCGCTGCGCGAGCGCGCGCATGCGGGTCATCTGCTGCGCCGGGATCGTCGACGGGTCGCGGTCACCGATGAACGACGCCAGTACCTCGTCGACGGACTCCGGCGTGACCTGTAGCACATGATCCGCCCAGCCCCACGTGATGAGGTTGTCGTCCGTCTCGGGCTCGAAGAGGTAGCTGATGAGGTTCGCGCGTGACTGTGCAGTCGGGATCCAGAACCACCCCTCGACCACGTCGAGGTCTTCCGTCTCCTTCTCGACCACGGCCGACTTCAGATAGTGCCCCTGAAAATACTGTTCCTGATTCACGTCGGTCGCGTAGTACACCTCGGCCGCGAGCGTCGCCGCTCCGCGAAACCGATACACCGCGATGTCGTGGTCGAGGAGCAGCGGGACGACCGACGCCATCGACGGGGGCAGGAGATACCCGACCGGGCGCGTCGTCGTTCGCGATGGGACCCAACGCAGGAAGACGGGCACGGTGTCGAGCGTGTAGCCATCACCATCCTCGTCGGGCATCCACACGGGCTCGTCCCCGCGGTTCGTCAGCTCGTAGTCGAGCACGATCTCGTCGCCACCCGCCTGCCCCGCGGCGAGCGCGCGAAGCCGCGCGGCGGTCGTCAGTGCCCGGATCTCCTCGCGGCGCTCGGCCGCGACTTCGAGGATCGCCCGCGTCGCGAGCACGCCGCCTCGGATCTGGTGGTAGTAGCGCTCGTCTTCCGCGATCTCCGCCACCGAGCCGTCGCGCATCACGCGGTGCGTGCCTCGCGGGGTCTCGAGCAGGATCCCGATCGAGTTCGTGAGGCCCGTGTACACGTGGTGCTTCCGCGCTTCGACCGAGGTGGAGCCCCAGCCTCGCACTCCGTCCTCGATCCGCACGCCGGAGTAGTCGAACGAGACATAGTCCTCCTCACGGACGGCCTCCCGTATACGCGGGAAGATGTGCTCGTAGGGATAGGCGCGAAGCGCCGAATCGGCCGCCGGGTTGAGCGTGCCCTGATACGTGATCACGTACGGAGGCGACCCGCCGTGGTGCCCGTCCACGTGGATGTCGGGCGTCCACTCGTTCATCACCTGCGTCACGAGCGCTTGGATCTCCTGGGACTCGAGCTTCACGTAGTCGCGGTTCATGTCGAAGCCCGCTTCGTTCGTCCGGCGCCGTACCTCGCCACCATCCGGATTGATGAGCGGGATCGCCAACACGATCACGTCGTCGAGCAGAGGCCTCAGGTCTCCACCGACCAGATCCTTCGCCACGAGCTGGACCGCCTCCTTGGGCGAGACCTCACCTCCGTGGACCGATGGCGCCAGGAGCACGATGGTCTTCCCCGAGCGAATCGCGTCCTCGGCGTTCGTGACCGGCGGATCCGCGATCGTGACGAGACTGAACGCTCGGCCCAGGAGCGTCTCGGTGAGCGGCTGCATGCTCACGATCTCGCTCATCTCGTCGAGCTCGTACCAGAACGCCATCAGTGGCTCGAACGGTGTCGGACCCGCGCGAAAATCGTTCTGCTCCTGCCAGGTGAGCGGAAGCTGCTGCGCTTCCCCCGCCGACGGAGCGAGGACGGTGATGGCGACGGCTGCTGCAGCGAGCGATCGTTTCATTCTCGGGGCGTCTTCTCGGTTTCGCGTATGTGGTGGGCACGCACATCGAGTCGCGCGACGAACGGAGCGACGAATGTACTCGGCACCCGCGCGCTCCGCGGAAGAGCGAAAGCGCCGAGCCGGTCGATCGACGCTCGGCCGGCGGCTGCGCTCGGCTACGGACGCGGGCGAACGTCTCGCACTCGGTCGTACTCGTAGTCTCCGACCCACATCCTGACGACTTCGCCGTTCTCCTCGACGAAGCGGACGAGCTCGCCGACCGGTCCGCCACCCGTGGGCGCCGTGTAGCGGAACGTGCCATCGCCGACGGGGTCGAGCTCGAGCGGATTGTCCACGTTCGATGCGTTGGGCGAGATGATGACGAGCTGCTCGTTCAACAGCACGACCTGCTGTCGACCCCCACCGAAGCTCCGGTACGTGCCCGCGAACCGCTCCCAGCTCGGATCCCACGCCACGGTATCCGGCTCCGATGCGGTCGCCTTCGCGACCGCCTCTCCGACGGTCGTGTACAACTGTCTCGCGATCTGACCGGAGTTCGAGTCGTTCGTGTTCGTCAGCGCGATGACGCCGACTTTCTCGTCGAGCTGAATCGTGGTCCGCGTCGTGTACCCGGGGTATCCACCCCCGTGTCCGATGAAGATCTTGCCGTCCGTCCGCTCGATCGCGAAACCGATGCCCTGTCCGCGCGTCCAGGTCGACTCCAGCATCCGGATGCGGTGCATCTCGCGTAGGGATGCCGTGCCCAGGATCCGATCCTCACCCCTCGCACCCTGCCGAAACTGGGCCGACACGAACTCGGCCATGTCCTCGACGGTCGACGTGAGACCCGTCGCGGCCGCCATCCCTCGCGCATCCACGAACGGAAACACGTCCCGCGTTCCGTCGAGCTGTCGGCTCGTATAACCGGTCGCGAGACCATCGACGTCGAGGTCCACGCTGGACGACGTCATACCGAGCGGATCGAAGATGTTGGCTTGCAGATAATCCGCCCACGATTGCCCGCTGACCGCCTCGATCACCATGCCGGCGATCGTGTACGCGAGGTTCGAGTACTTCCAGCGGACTTCGGGAGAGAACGGTGCCTTTCGATCGGGTAGCAGCTCCCTGAGCTCGTCTTCCGTCGGGAACTCGTGGCTCGTCCAGTGATCGTCGGCTTCCCGCGGCAGCCCCGAGCTGTGGGTGAGGAGGTGCTCGACGGTGATCGGAGGATCGTCCGGCTCGGCGGCTCGAAACTCGAACCACGGCAGGTAGTCCGATACGGGATCGTCGAGCCGCAGCTTCCCCTGCTCGCGAAGCTGCATGATAGCCGTCGCCGTGAAGAGCTTGCTGTGCGACGCCATCCGGAACTTCGTCTCCGAGGTCATGCGACGACCCGCGTCGACGTCCGCATAGCCGAACCCCTTCGCCCACACGAGCTCGTCGCCGGACACGACGCCGACGACCACGCCCGGCAGCTCTCGATACGCGATCTGACCCTCGAGCCACGCCGAGAACAGTCGAATCTGTCCAGCCACCTCGGGCTCGCTCGCGAGCGAGCCGTTTGCGCTTCCGTCCTGCGCCGGGAGGGCGGCCGCGGTGACGAAGAGCGCCAGCATGGCGAGTCCCGCTCTCATCGGTCTCGGATGGATGTGGCGCATGACGCAACCTCCGCAGGGGCGTAGAGCACGCAGGAACGGTGACGGACGACCCCCTGGATAGTAGCTACGGGTACGGCGAGACAACCAGACGGGTACGCGTTGGTGGCTCGGCCGCGGCCCGGTCCCCGGCTTCAGGATCTGCCGGTCGTCGCCACCGACAGCGTGGAG
Source organism: Gemmatimonadota bacterium (assembly GCA_022360695.1). Lineage (GTDB taxonomy): Bacteria > Gemmatimonadota > Gemmatimonadetes > Palauibacterales > Palauibacteraceae > Palauibacter. Next base: position 10,112 of record JAKSCH010000056.1, on the reverse strand, counting down.
ACTCGAACCAGAGAGGGGTGCCTCCGAAGTCGGCCACGACCCGATAGACGCCATCCTCCTCCTCGCGCCGGTACCCACCGACCTCGATCCGCGACCCGGCATGTCGTCTACGCGACACGACCGTTCGCCCGTCGCTTCACCGCGTCTCGTATGAGACCGTCGCGACCTATGGTCCCCCGCCGGGAGGCGCGATTCGCCCGTAGGAAGCGGGTCGGTCCCCGGGAAGGCTCTCCTCGACGAACTCGCGAATATGCTCGTTCGAGGCCTCGAGGTCCTCGGCGCGGAGATACATCATGTGGCCGCTGTAGTAGCCCTCGAACCGCATGCGATCCTGGAGGCGGCCGCTCGGATCCATGTTCCACATCACGTACTTCGCAGTGAAGTAGTCCGTAGCGCCATCGTAATACCCGGACTGGACCATGACGTGGAGGAAGGGGTTCTGCGCCATGGCCTGACGGAGTCGCTCGCCTCCGTTGTAGTCGGGGTCGCCGCCCGACCAGGGACGCACCGGACCGAACAGGTAGTATTGAAGGTCCGTCTCGAACCCCAGGTCCTCCCGCAGATACTGATTGACCGCCGGCGCGAAGGCGTGGTTCCAAGACGTGAGCTCGGCGGGATAGTCGTAGCTGTCACCCGCGTTCTGCCGGTCGACGCCCAGGTACCGCGAGTCGAGCCGACCGATCGTGTAGCCCTCCTCGCGGAGCAAGTCCTTCCAGAAATACGACGTGGGCACCGCGAGGTTGTGATCGAGCACGGTTCGCTCGGACAGTCCCGAATAGGCCGCGACCCGACCCGCGATCTCCCGACGCGTCGCGTCGTCGAGCGAGCCGCCGCGGGAGAGCGCGGGCAGGTACACATCCAGCGCCCAGGACTCGACCTCGGGGAGCAGCTCCTCGAGCCCGCGGCTCTGGAGCGCGGGCGGGAGCTTCCCGTGATAGTGCGCAGCCGCCGTGTAGTACGGGAGCTTGAGGATGGTGGCGCGGGGCTCGGGCCCCTCCGGGTCGAGACCGAGCCCGGTGGGCGAGACGAGGATAACCCCGTTCAAGTACATCCAGTGGGCGTTCTGGAGCTGCCCCGCCAGCCCGGCGACCCGCATCGTCCCGTAGCTCTCGCCGATCAGGTACTTGGGCGAGGACCAACGACCTTGCCGCGACACGAACAGGTCGATCCACTGCGCCAGATAGCGAACGTCCGGCTCGGCCCCGAAGAACGTCTCGCGATCGGCTTCGGGGTCGAGGATACGCGAGAAGCCGGTGTTGACCGGGTTCACGTACACGATGTCGGCCACGTCGATGATCGAGTGCGGATTGTCGCGTACGCCGTACGGCTGGACCGGGTAGCCTTCGTCGTCGATCACGAGCTGTTTCGGGCTCGTGTACCCGAGGTGCATCCACAACGACCCCGAGCCCGGGCCTCCGTTGAACGAGATGAAGAGCGGCCTCCGCGCCCGGTCCTCGACGTCGGTTCGCTCGTAGTACGTGAAGTAGAGCGCCGCGTCGGGCTTCCCGTCGTCACCGTACACCGGCTGCGTTCCCGTCGTGACCCGGTACGGCACGCGCACCCCTTTGACGACGACTTCGTCGGTAGCCGTGAGGGTCACGTCGGCCGGGAGCGAGCGCTCCACCTCGACCTCCGACGGCGTCGAGGGCATCGCCGCGTCCTGCGCTCGTCCGGTGGACGGCAGGAGCAGGAAACACATGAGATACAGCCCTACTCGAAGCGGAAAACGGACGCCTGCGAGCCATCCCGTCATGAGATCTTTCTCCGGAGAGTGTCAAAGGACCGAGACCAGGTCCCGGAACTTCGCGATGATCGGTGTGCGCCGCCACGCGAGGTGCGAGCCCTCCGCACCTCGACGCTCCCGAGGACTGCGACGCCGATCCAAAGCTACGCTCGTTCAAGACGCTCGTCGGGCGCGACGCTATGGTGCGAGCCGGTCGGGACGTCACGGACGCCCGGCATCGATGATGAGGACATCGAACAGAGGTCAGGTCATGAGACAGGTTGTCGAGCATCGAGTCGAAGGTCGGCGATACCCGGGAGCGCGCGCGGTCGGCGTGTCGACCCTCGCGGTCTCGCTGGCGCTCGTCTCCGCGAGCGTCGCTCGGGCCCAGACGGCGGCGCACGCTCCGAGCGGGGAGTTCAAGCCGCCTACGCCGTCGCAGCAGCACCGCCAGGACGCGACGCTCGACAACCTCGAGCACCCCATCGGCTATCGGACGGCACCGCTCGGATCGCTCGGACAGGTGGTACGCCGCGGGAACGGCGACATCCCGGTCGTGCTGGTGGCGGGCCTCGGCTTCGGCTGGCGCGTCTTCCAGCGGCTCGTCGAGACGCACGAGGACGAATACCGCTTCTACCTCGTCTCCCTGCCGGGCTATGGCGGCAGCTCCGCTCCCCCGATGCCACCTGCGGGGACCTCGTACGGGGATCGCACGTGGCTGGCCGGCGCGGAGCGTGGCCTGTCCGAGCTGCTCGATGACGAAGGGTTGGAGCGCCCGATCCTCGGTGCGTTCTACTCCGACGCGGCCAACGTCGTCGTGCGTTTCGCCGCCGCGAATCCGGAGCGTCTGGGCGGACTGCTCGTCATGTCGGCCGCGCCGCGATTTCCGATCCCTCCGGGAGAGGCCACGCGCGGCGAACGAATGGACGGCTTCGCCGAAGGTTGGTTCAAGACGGTCACCGAGATCATGTGGCCGAGCGGGATGTTCACGCCCGAGTTCTACTCGAACGCGCCCGACATCGCGGAACGAGCCTGGTGGGAGGTACTCGAACCGTCGTTGCCCGTCGCCATCCGCTACACGGTGGAGACGTGGGCGGACGATCTCGTACCGCTGCTTCCCGATCTCTCGGCTCCGACCATCGTGCTCTCGCCGGGATTCGACGAGACGTTCATGAGCGGATCGAACGGCGAGCTCGTCCGCACGAGAATCCAGGCAGGTTGGGACGAGAGCATCGAGGCCGGAGCCCCGATCGACCACCGCATCGTCTCCGGGGCCCGGTTCCTGATCTGGGAGGACCGGCCCGATTCGGTGGCGGACGCTTTGTCCGACCTCGCGGCCGGCCGTTGAAGCCGGCTTGCCGCGCTCTCGAGCGTCTCTCATCGTCGAGCGGGGTGCTCGGCGCCAGCCTGAGGCGACGGGAGCGTAAGTCATGCAGTCGGAATGTTTCGGGGCTCACGAGGTCGCGGTCCGAGGACACGATCTGCTCGTTTCGCGCACCCGACACGACCCGGCGCTGAGGACGCCGGCGCACGCCCACCCGGTCGCGTGTCTGCACGTCGTCCTCGAGGGGCTCTATGATGAGCACACCAGGGCGGGCCGTCACCAGGCCGAGCCGGGCTGGGGGCTCTTCAAGCCGAGCGGCGAGGTCCACTGGAACGAGTTCCGTTCGAGCGGGTCGACCTCGATCCGCGTCGAGCTCCACCCGGATTCGATCCCGGATCTGACGCGGCGACTGCCGAATCGGCTCACGACGTTCCGTGCGCCGCGGGTCGCGTCGCTCGCCCGACGCGCCCACCGAGAGCTCTGTGTGGCCGACGAGTTGACGCCGATCGTCGTGGAGGCGCTGGCGATCGAGATCCTCACCCTCGTCGCCCGCATGCCATCACCCGGGACGAATCGCTCCCGCGCGCTCGCGAGACGGTGCGCCGACTTGCTCGACCGGCGCTTCTCGGCCCCCTACCGGCTCGGCGACGCCGCGCGTGAGCTCGGTGTCCACCGGACCGTCCTCGCGCGCGCGTTCCGTCGCGAGTTCGACTGCACGATCGGCGAGTACATCCGCCATCGGCGCGTCGCGTACGTCGCGTCGCACTTGCGGGGAGATCCCCGGCGGAGCCTCGGGGAGCTCGCGCTCGATGCGGGGTTCTGCGACCAAAGCCACCTGACGCGGAGCTTCAAAGCGGTCTACGGGTGTCCTCCCGGCGAGTGGCGACGACGCCTCGGGTCCGACTCGATCGGCGGCCTCGGCTAGGACCGAGGCGTCGCCGTGCCGCGAAGACCGGATGCCCGTTGCCGGCCCCACTGCGCCGGATAGGTTCGCCCTCATGGGCACGACCATACCCCGGACGGTCGCCGTCGTCGGAACCGGCGTCATCGGTCGGAGCTGGATCCGGGTGTTCGCGCGCGCCGGGTGTCCCACGCGCGTCTACGACATCGATCCGGCGCGGCGCGACCGAGCGCTCGACTGGGCGCGCGCCTCGGCTTCGAGCGACGAGGATCTCGGCTTCGTGGAGGCCGGCGGTGCCGCGTTCGAGAGCGGAAACGTCGAGTCGTGCGGTTCGCTCGAAGAGGCCCTCGACGGCTGCTCGTGGGTACAGGAGAGCGGACCCGAGACGCTCGCCACGAAGCGGGCCCTCTACGCGGAGCTGGACGCGGCGGCGCCGGACGCGGCGATCCTCGCGAGCTCGACATCGGGGCACGACATGACCGAGATCGCCCGCGACCTGGAGGGGGCGGATCGCTGCGTGGTCGCCCACCCGGTGAATCCGCCCCACGTAATTCCCGTCGTGGAGGTATTGCCGGGGCGCGCGACCCGGCCGGACGTGGTCGAGGAGGCGCTTCGGTTTCTGAAGGGGGTCGGACAATCTCCCGTCGAGATGAACCGGTACCTGCCCGGCTTCCTGCTCAACCGGCTACAGGCCGCCCTGCTCCGTGAGGCGATCGCCCTGGTCGAGTCGGCCGCCGCCTCCGTCGATGCGATCGACACGGTCGTTCGCGACGGCCTGGGGCTTCGGTGGGCGCTCCTGGGCCCGTTCGGGACCGGGCATACGAACGCCGACGGCGGAGCGGGTGAGTACTACCGGGTGTACGGCGACGCATACCGCGAGCTCTGGGATGACCTGGCGGGGTCGGATCCGCTGTCGGATGGCGTCGTGGATCGGATACACGCGGGCATGGAAGCGCTGTACGGGCCCGAAGCCGTGGCGGCGCTTACGGATTGGCGGGACCGGTCCGTGCGCCGAGTCCGGGATCTGAAAGCGATCGATCCGCCGCCCGGGGCCGCGGTCACCGACCCTTGAAGACCGGTTCCCGCTTCTCGACGAAGGCACGCGGACCCTCGGCGCGATCCTCGGAGACCAGCATGCGCTCGTAGGTCGGGAACCGAACGGCGCCCACGGCTTCCAACGCCTCCCGGAGCGACAACAGAGCCGAGGCCGCGAGTCCGTCCGCCGCCTCGCGGGCCTTCGCCATCACCTCGGCGACGGACACCACCCAGTTCACCGACCCGCGCCGGCGCGCCTCGTTCGCCTTCATGTGACGCCCGGCGAACCCACCGGGCCGTAATCCATGCGCTCGTGCTCGCCAGCGGCTCCCGCCGCCAGGTCCCACCGGCCGAGAAGATCCGATCGCCGGCGCCCGTCACGATGGCGACCCGGAGCTCCGGACCATCCCGGAACGCGCTGAAGGCCTCTCCCATCGAGACGCCCGTCTCGCGGTCGATCGCGTTCGCCTTCGGACGGTCGAGCACGATTTCCAGGACACGGTCGCGGCGCGTGATCCGTAGGGGCTCCGACATGCGTCGCGCCTCCTGTCTGCTGTCCAAGGCCCGAGCTACAATAGCATGGATCGCGACCGCAAACCGCACGATGAACCCACCTGCTCGCACATCGAGCGACGGACGACGCCCTATGACCGAGACGTGGAACTACGCCGACGCACACGCCTACATGGAGCGCCTGGCGGGTGGGATGCCGCCGGTCATCATCTGTCTCGCGGCGAACGGCGGCATCCAGGGGAAGGAGTATTGCGAGGCCCTCCCCGAGACCGCCGCGGAGGTGGCCGATTCCGTCGGTGAAGCATACGACGCCGGGGCGTCGATGGTTCACATACACGCGCGCGACCCGGAGACCCTCTGGAAGGGGGCGACGACGCCCGAGATCTGGTACGACGCGAACAAGCGCCTGCGCGAGCGCTGCCCGGAGATCATCATCAACAACACGACGGGTGGCGATCTCTGGATGGACGACACGGGCCGCCTCTCGTGTCTCGACGGCAACCCCGAAGTAGCGTCGCTCAACCTCGCGCCGGACATGAGCAAGTTTCGGCTGAAACCCCGCGGCGAGGCGTTCACGCACCCCAGACCCGAGATCGACTTCGACGACTGCACGCCGTTCTCCTACAAGCAGATCTCGCACTTCGCCCGAGAGATGAAGGAGCGTGGCATCAAACCGGAGCTCGAGGTCTATCACCCGGGGTGCGGCTGGGTGCTGCGAGACCTGATCGCGCGGGACCTCATCGAGCCGCCGTACTGGGTGCAGACCGTCATGGGGTACCAAACGTCGAGCTGGCCCACGGTCGACAACGTCGTGCACATGGTTCGGGAGTTTCCTACGGGCTCGGTGTGGCTCTGCTCGGGGATCGGTCCGAACCAGCTCCCCATGACGACGCTGGCCACGCTGATCGGGGGACACGTACGCGTCGGGCTCGAGGACAACGTCTACTATCGGCGCGGGGAAAAAGCGACAAGCAATCGGCAGCTCGTCGAGCGCGCCGTACGCATCGCCCACGAGCTGAACCGCGAAGTCGCCACGCCCGCGCAGGCTCGGGAGATGCTCGGGTTGCCCGCGACGCCCACCCGGTACCCCTAGGTCGCCGTCATCTCGAGCCCGGAGGGGAGCGCGAGAGAGACGCTGAGCCGGGGGATCCGGCTCCGTTCTCTGTTCTCGCTCTCGTTCGGCACGATCGTCGGTGTCGGGTGGATCACGGTGATGGGGGCTTGGCTCGCCGGGGCCGGCTCGATCGGCGCGCTCGTCGCGTTCATCGGCGGTGGTCTGGCGATGTTGGCGATCGGTCTCTGCTATTCCGAGATGGCGGCGGCGTACCCGGTGTCGGGCGGAGAGATCGCCTATGTGTTCGAAGCCTGGGGTCCCCGGTGGAGCTTCGCGGCGGCGTGGTTTCTCGCGTTCAGCTACATCTTCACGACGTCGTTCGAAGCGATCTCGGTCGAGTGGATCGTGTCGGCGATGATTCCGGGATTCGGCGGCCCGGTGATCTACGAGCTGTTCGGTCAGGAGGTGCGGCTGTGGTCGCTCGCGCTCGGCCTCGGCTTGATGGCCGTGATCGCGATCGTCAACTATCGGGGCGGCGAGACCGCGGCCTGGTTCCAGGAGCTCATGACGGCGGGGCTCATCGTCACGACCGCGGCGTTCGTGATCGCTGCGTTCTTCGGCGGAGACGTCGCGAACCTGGCGCCGCGGTTCGTCGGCGACACCCCGCGCGCGGCGCTCATCGGCATCGTGGTCGTGCTCGCCGGGACCCCCTTCTGGTTTGCCGGGTTCGACACGATCCCCCAGGCCATGGAGGAAGTCGAGGAGGGGGCGAAGCTACGTCTGCTGCCCCGGGTCATCGGCGCCTCGATCGCCTTCGCCCTGATCTTCTATTGTCTGGTCATCGTGGCGACGTCGATCAGCATCCCCCGACCGGAGCTCCTCGCCGCCGAGCTCCCCGCGGCGGCCGCGATCGAGGGCGCCTTCGATTCCCCGCTCCTGGGCAAGCTCGTCTTGGTCGCCGGGCTGTGCGGCCTGATCACGACGTGGAACGCGATCTTCTTCGCGAGCACGCGCATCGTGTTCGCGCTCGGGCGCGCTCGCATGATCCCGCCCCGCTTCGCGGCCGTCCACGATCGGTTCGGGTCACCCGCGGTCGCCGTCGTCTTCGTAGCCATCCTGGGGAGCATCGGCGCGCTCTTTGGCCGAAACGCCATCCTCATGATCGTGAGCGGGTCCGCGATCACCGCGGCGCTGGTGTTTCTGCTCGTCGTCGTGGGCGTCGATCGGCTGCGCACCAGGCGCCCCGAGCTGAAACGACCGTACGAAGTCCCGGGAGGACGCCGGTTCCTCCACGTCAGCGTCGTGCTGGCCGCCGGTCTTCTGATCAGCTCCGCGTACGAGACCTTCGTCGGCGCCGGACGAACGATACCGGCGGAGTGGATCGTCATCGCGACGTGGGGAGCGCTCGGGGTCGTCTTCTATCGGATCGCCGCGCCGCTGCGGGCTCAGGTGGATGAGACCGAGCTCCGGCGACTCATCCTCGACGACTGAGCGCCTGGTCACGGCCGTGCTCGTCTTGTTCTACGATCGCATGTTCGGAAGCCCTCTGGGGCTCGAGCACCTCGATCTTCCCGACGACTTCGCCTTCACCGAGGACCGAGCTCGGTTCGCCGAGGCGGATGCCGTCGTGTTCCACGGTCCCGAGTTGCCTCGGTTCTTTCGGCACCGCAAGCGGCGCGGACAGCTGTGGGTCCTGTGGTCGATGGAGTGCGACGCGCATTACCCGCGTCTACGCAGACGGGGCGTGCGACGCCGGTTCGATCTCCGGATGACCTACCGCCGAGACGCGGACGTGTTCGTGAGCTATGCTCCGCTCGAGCTCCTGGACGCTCCTTTGCTCCCGCCGCGGGACAAGACGCCGGGGCATCTCGTATGCTCCTTCATATCGGGGCGACACGATCGCAGCGGGCGTACGCGGTATCTCAGGGAACTGAGCCGACATGTCGACCTGCACGCCTACGGCCGACTCGGAGATCGCGAGATCGCGAACGACCAGGGTCGTCAGACGAAGCTCGCCACGATCGCGGGCTACAAGTTCACGATCGCGTTCGAAAACGCGATCTCGGAAGACTACGTGACCGAGAAGTTCTACGACCCGCTGCTGGTAGGCTCCGTGCCCATCTACCTGGGCGCGCCGAACGTCGTGCGGTTCGCGCCGACGGACCGCTGCTACCTCGACGCGAGCGATTTCGTGAGTCCGGCGGCGCTTGCCCGACGTCTTCTCGAGCTGGATCGAGATGACGACGCCTACCGAGACCTGCTCGACTGGCGCGACCGGCCCGTACGCGCGGACTTCCTTCGGTTGATGGCGAGCCAGCAACGACCGGCCTTCGAGCGTCTATACGAGCGGCTCCGCGTCGTCGGGAGGAATCGGTCCGGTTGAACGACGCACCGGGAGCCGGCTGGTGTGGTGCGTCAACGCCCCTCGCGTTCGACTCACCACACTAGCTCGATCCGATCCGGAGCTCATCGATCGCGCGGATCTTCGGACCGTCGTCACACAGCCTCGCGTAGAGCGAGAAGTAGCTGTCGGGAGGGTAGCAGACCAAGCCGTCCGCTTTGCCGAGCAGAAACATCTCCGCCACGGCGTCCCTTGCCGACTCGAGGCGACCGCCCCGACGGGCGCCGCGATCGTGGAGCTCTCCGGCGTCGATCGGCCGCAGGTACTTGTCGCGCGTGATCACGTTGGAGATCGAGCTCGCGATCTCCTCCTCCACCCTCTTGCTGTCGGTGCACAGGAAGACGAGGCTCTCGTCGCCGAGCGTCGATCGAACGCGATCGACCGCCCCCCGGATGTCCGCGATGGCCCTCGTCTCGTCGGACCAGTACTTCGCGTGGTTCATGACATCTCCGCCGTTGCCGTGTCGCACGTGAAGCGCGATGACGGGCGAGCCGCCGAAGCGCGACGCGGCGTACCGCTCGATCTCGGCCTGGATCTCCGGGCGAGGTCGAAGCCGCGAGAGAAACGCGCGACTCTCGGCGGCCGGCAACGCCACGGGTAGGCAGGCCTGGAGCAAGACCGTCGGGCTCGCCACGTCCCGACCGGACTCCACGAGCCGGGCCTCGTCCCGCTCCGCCTCACGCAGCATGGATCGCGCGAACGGGAGGCGCCACAGGAGCGGCAGACGCGTCGACCAGGTCGCTCCGAGCGCCTCGAGCGGTCCTCTGGCGCCCACCGTCGTGTAGACCGGCGCCGGAAAGCGAGCCGTGCCGACCGACTCGTCGCAAATCACGGGCACCCCGTCGATCGCGCTCACCGGTTCGAAGAGGGCCGGGAACGCGTTCCTGCCGCGCTCATCGACGTAGCGAGATCGACGCCAGTCGACGACGAGGGTGCGGCCGGTCCGCTTGGCGTAGTACCAGGCGCTCATCAGCGAATGGATGCAGTCGCCCAAGCCGGAGGACCGCCGCGAGATGACGAACCGCTCCTCCCGATCGGTCGGAGCACGCTCCCGCGAGGCGACCCGACTCATGGCCCGACCCGTCGCAGCCGGCCGCGACGCGGCGGTGGGAGAAAGCGTCGAGCCAAGAGATTGTACGTGGTGTCGACCGCCCGGATGCG
>JAKSCH010000328.1 GCA_022360695.1 Gemmatimonadota bacterium | reverse complement strand
GGTCGGCGTCCGCCGCGCCGCCGAGATGTCGTCCACGGACTGGATCGGCTCGACCGACGACGGGGTCGCCGCGGTCGTGAACGGATTCGGCGCCGGGGCCGCCGCGTCGACCGGCTCGTCCTCGAGCTCAGAGCCCCGCGCGCCGACGACCGCGCCGACCCCGATGCCGGCGAGGAACAGGACCGCGATCCCGCCCAGGACTCTCAACAGCGCGCCGTTTTTCACGATCGTGGCTCCACCGCTGCTCTCGGTTCTGCCTTCACCGACGTTCACCCCGACCTCGTACGACCTTCCGTTCCCTTCCAAGCGGGGTCCTTCTGCCTAATGTACGCGTGACGAGTGCGAAGGGTTCAGCGGGTCCGTCCGCGATCCTCGTCGCCGCTCTCCGTCAGCCAGGGGACGCCCGCCGCTCGATTCCACCCCTCCGCGTATCGGACCCCCGTCAGGTAGAGCCCGTGCGGCGGGGCGGGGAAGACCGCGCGCGAGGCCGGCTCGTTCGCGAGGAGCGCCTCCAGATCCGATGGCGGCCGGGCTCCCGAAGCGACCTCGATCGTCGTCCCGACGATGTACCGCACCATGTGGTGAAGGAATCGATCCGCGACGATCCGGAACGTGAGCGGTCCGCCCGCGCGTCCCTGGACCGTCCTCCACTCCGCCGACTCGATTCGACATCGCGTCCCCCGCTCGGGTTGTCCGCTCTTCGCGAACGCATCGAACGCGCGTTCGCCCACGAAGCCGCTCGCCAGTTCGGTGAGCGCCCCGGCGTCGAGCGGATCCTGAAGGAGCCAGGCGCGGTCCCGCAGAAAGGTGCGTCCGCGTTCGACCGTCGACACCACGTACTCGTACCGTCGTCCGGTCGCGTCGAAGCGCGGGTGAAAGGAGCCCCCGGCGGGACTCAGCCGCCCGAGCGCGAGGTCCTCCGGGAGCACCGCCCCGAGCGCGCGACGCAGCTCGCCCTCGTTCCACTGCGGTGGGGCGTCGAACGCGATCTCCTGCGCGACCGCGTGCACGCCCGTGTCGGTGCGACCGGACAACTCGATTCGGGCCGGCCCATCGAACAGATTGGAGAGCGCGGACTCGACCTCGCCCTGGACGGTGCGAACGTCCGGTTGTAGTTGGGACCCGTGAAACCCGGCCCCGTCGTACTCGACGGTGGCGCGAAACCGCGCGGTGGAGGTGGATTCCGACACGCGCGAAGACTAGGCGATGCGAGACGTGACGGACACCGTCCAGAGAGTGCTCAACGGCGAGACGCTCAGCGCGGTCGAAGCGGAAGCCGCGTTCGATCGGTTCATGAGCGGTGACGCCACGCCCGTCGAGATGGCGGCGCTCCTGAGCGCGCTGAAGGTGCGAGGCGAGGGGCCCCAGGAAGTGGCGGGCGGCGTGCGCGCGCTCCGCAAGGCGATGATCCCGCTCGAGATCGGTGTCGATGACGCGGTCGACACGTGCGGGACCGGTGGGGGGACGCTCACGACCTTCAACATCTCGACGGCGGCCGCGATGGTCGCCGTGGGCGCGGGTGCCAAGATCGCGAAGCACGGCAACCGGTCGTTCACCTCGAAGTGCGGCAGCGCCGATGTGCTCGAGCACCTGGGCGTCGCGATCGAGCTCGATCCGGTCGAGGCGCGGGCGCTGTTCGAGCGGACCGGGTTCGTTTTCATGTTCGCGCCGGCGCACCACCCGGCCATGCGGCACGTCGGTCCGACCCGGGCGGCGCTCGGCGTGACGACGATCATGAACTTGCTGGGTCCGCTCGCGAACCCGGCCGGGGTGCGACGCCAAGTCGTGGGCGTCGCCCGTCGCGACCTGCTCGAGCTCGTCGCCGAGTCGCTGCTCGAGCTCGGGCACGAGCGCGCGCTGGTGGTCTACGGCGAGCCCGGGATGGACGAGCTGAGCCCGCTCGGTCCGACCGCGGTCATCCGGATCGAAGAGGGGTCGATGACGTCGCTCGAAGTGACGCCCTCCGACTTCGGGTGGGCCGCGTTCGACGCGACGGACCTGGCCGGTGGGGAGCCCGACGAGAACGCGGAGCGCGTCCGGGCCGTCATCTCCGGTGACGTGGGCGGAGGCGCGCGCGCGGCCGTGGTGCTCAACGCCGCCGCGGCGATCTGGGCGGCGGGGGTCGTGGACGACCTGTCGGCGGGGGTCGAGGCCGCCGAGCGTTCCATCGATGAGGGCGCCGCATCGGAAACGCTTCACGGCTTGACCGAAGCGTGAACGCTATGCACCCGCCCGCCCCGGAACCCCGTATCCGTCGAGGGCGACCCGGAGCCCGCGCCGCGCTGAGGAAGCGCCCGGTTCGGGTGCCCGTCGACCGCGTGCGAAGGAAAAGACGGCGCTCCGGCACGGGAACCAGCGCCCCGACGGTTGTTTGGTGGGAGGTGGGTGGCCGTCGGGGCGTTTACTCTCGGGGGTTACGAGAGCGGTCCTCCGTGGTCTAGTAGCGTCGGATCACACCGATCACGACGCCTTGAATCGTCACGCGCTCGGGGTCGAAATACAGCGGCTCGAGACCCGGGTTCGCAGGTTGGAGCCGAATCTGACCGTCCTCGCGATAGAACTTCTTCATCGTCGCACTCTCACCGTCGACGAGCGCGATGACCATCTCACCGTTGTGCGCCGTGTCGCGCGACTGGACGATCACGTAATCGCCATCGCGGATCTGTTCGTCGATCATCGAGCTGCCGCGGACCCGGAGCACGTAGTGCTCGCTCAGCGAGCCCGCGATCATGTCTTCGGGGACCGCGACCGACTCCTGAATGTCGATTGCCTCGATCGGGTGTCCCGCCGCGACGTTGCCGCGGAGCGGCAGCTCGACCGCCGAGATCTGAAGCTCGCCTTCGACGAGCTCGATCGATCGACTCTCGTTGTAGTTCTTGGTGATGTACCCCTTCGCTTCGAGATTGCTCAGGTGCTCGTGCACCGTGGCCAGCGAGCGATACCCGAAGTTCTCTGCGATCTCTTCGAAGCTCGGCGAATACCCGCGGAACCGAACGAATCCCTCGATGAAATCCAGCATCTCGCGCTGTCGCTTCGTGAGAGCCATCTCTCTCCTCGGGGTTGGTCTGTCCCGACTTCTTCTTCTCGATCCGTGACCACTCGACCCGCGCCCACGTGCCGAGAACCGAATGGATCCCGAATGTACCCGAACACGAACCGAAGCGCAACCCTCGGGCGGTGGCCGAACGTCGGGAGAACCGACAGCTTGGCCCCATGACTCGTCACACCATCTTGGAAGAGATCCTCGAGACGAAACGGAGCGAGGTCGCGCGACTGGACCTGTTCTCGTCCGCGCTCGAATCGCAGGCCGCCGAGACGGGGCCGCCCCGCGGGTTCGAGGCCGCGCTCCGCAAGCCCTCCGAGGTCTCGGTGATCGCCGAGTTCAAACGCCGATCGCCATCGGCGGGCGAGATCAACCCGTACGCGCAGGCGGGAGGCGTCGCGAGCGTGTACGAGGGGGCCGGCGCGTCCGCCGTCTCGGTGCTCACCGACGAGCCGTACTTCGGCGGCTCGCTCGACGACCTCCGGGCCGTCCGCGACGCGGTGGGGATTCCGCTCCTGCGCAAGGACTTCACGCTCGAGCGCGTCCAGCTTTTCGAGGCGCGCGCCGCCGGCGCGGACGCCGTCCTCCTGATCGTGCGAGCGCTCTCTCCCGGGAAGCTGGCCGAGCTGATCGAGACGTCGCACGAGCTGGGTCTCGACGCCGCGGTCGAGGCGCACGACGAGCGCGAGATCGACGCCGCGCTCGAGGCGGGTGCGCGGGTCATCGGCGTCAACGCCCGCGACCTCGCGACCTTCGACGTGGACCTGGAACGCTCGCTCGCGCTGATCGAGACCATCCCGGCTCCCGTGACCGCGATCGCGGAGAGCGGGATCCGCGGCCCCGACGACGCGGCCGCGGCGGGGGAAGCCGGCGCCGACGCCATCCTGGTGGGCGGGTGGCTGATGAAGAGCGATCCCCAAACCGGGGTGGAGGCGCTCGTCGGGCACCCACGTCGACCTCGATCCGGCGAGGACGAGGACGCGACGCGGCCGATGACGGACGACGCGGCGCGATCATGAGCGTCGTCTCGGTCAAGATCTGTGGTCTCAAGCGACCGATCGAAGCGGAGCGCGCCGCGGCCGTCGGCGCCGACTACGTCGGCCTCGTGTTCGCCGAGCGGCTCCGAAGAGTATCGCTCGAAGAGGCCCGAGCCGTCGTCGAGACGCTGTCGGGCCCGACGCGGGCCGTGGGCGTGTTCGTCGACGCGACCGCCGACGAGATCCTGCGACACCGCGACGCCGTGGGGTTCTCCGTGGCTCAGCTCCACGGGTCGGAATCCCGAGACGTCGGCCGAACCCTGGGGGACGAGGGGCTCGGGGTTTGGAAAGCGCTTCGGCCGACGACGCGGGACGAGCTGGCCGAGGGGTGGCGCACCTTCGCGGGCGTGGCGGACGCGATCCTGGTCGAAGGGTTCTCGCTCGAGGCGGCCGGCGGCACGGGCTCTTCGTTTCCGTACGACTGGCTCAAGGGTCTCGACCGGACCGGCTCCGCGCTCGTGCTCGCGGGCGGGTTGAACGTCGCGAACGTCGCCGACGCGGTGACAGCGGTCCGGCCCGACGTGGTCGACGTATCGTCCGGCGTCGAAGAGACGCCCGGGGTGAAGTCGCTCGCGCGGATCGAAGCCTTCATCGAGGCGGCGAAGCGTCCGCTCGCCACCGCCCTCCCTCCGGTCGGATGAGCGACGAGCGCGCGGTGGGAGCGGCTCCGACCGTGATGCCGCGTGGCTCCGGCTGGTTCGGACCGTTCGGGGGACAGTTCGTCCCGGAGACCCTGATCCCCGCGCTCGACGAGCTCACGCTCGCCTGGACCGCCGCGCGAGAGGACGAGGTGTTCGACGCCGAGCTCCGCTCCGTCCTCGAGCACTACGTCGGTCGACCCACGCCGCTGTACGAAGCCGAGCGTCTGGGGACGCACCTCGGGGGGGTCGAGCTGTGGCTGAAGCGAGAGGACCTCAACCACACGGGCGCCCACAAGATCAACAACACGATGGGCCAGGCGTTGCTCGCCAAGCGGATGGGGAAGACCCGCATCATCGCCGAGACGGGCGCGGGTCAGCACGGCGTGGCGACCGCCACCGCGTGCGCGGTGCTCGAGTTCGAGTGCGCGGTCTACATGGGGGAAGAGGACATGCGGCGGCAGGCGCTCAACGTCGAGCGCATGCAGCTCCTCGGCGCGGAGGTGATCCCGGTCTCGAGCGGGAGCCGCACGCTCAAGGACGCCACGAACGAAGCCATCCGCGATTGGGTCACCAACGTCGAGCGCACCCACTACATCATCGGATCGGTCGTGGGACCGGCGCCCTACCCGGAGCTCGTGCGCGATCTCCAACGCGTGATCGGCGACGAGACGCGAGAGCAGCTCGCCGCGCGCCGCGTCGAGCCCGCCGCGGTCTTCGCCTGCGTGGGCGGCGGGTCGAACGCGATCGGGATGTTCACGGCGTTTCTCGAGGCCGACGAAGGAGCCGCCGCGCCGGTCGAGCTCGTCGGCGTCGAGGCCGCGGGGCACGGACTCGCCACCGGTCGACACTCCGCGTCGCTCACCGCCGGGACGCCCGGCGTGCTCCACGGGAACTACAGCTACTTGCTCCAGGACGACGGTGGGCAAGTCGTGCCGGCGCACTCCGTGTCGGCGGGGCTCGACTACCCGGGCGTCGGACCCGAGCATGCGGCGCTGCACGAGACCGGCCGCGTGCGATACGAGGCGGTCGACGACGACGAGGCGCTGGCGGCGTTCGCCGATCTGTGTCGCTACGAAGGGATCATCCCCGCGCTCGAGAGCGCGCACGCCCTGGCCGGGCTCTCGCGGGAGCGAGCCGAGTGGGTCGGGAAGCCCGTGGTGATCTGTCTGAGCGGTCGCGGGGACAAGGACGTCGCCGAGGTCGTGCGGCTGCGCTCCGAATAGGTACGAAGCGGACGGAGGACCCGCCGGCGATCACCGGCGGATTGTTCACGGAACGAGAGAGGATGAACCGATGGCGAGCGTGACGGATCTGGTGTTCGGCGACATCGCCGGCGAGCTCGACAACACCCGACGGCTCCTCGAGACAGTTACGGATGAGCACTTCGACTGGACGCCGCACGAGAAGTCCTGGCATCTGGGCGGTCTCGCCAAGCACATCTCCGACATCCCGCTGTGGTGTCAAACGATACTCGCCACCGACGAGCTCGATCTCGCCGCGTTGCCGCCGCAGCCCGATCCGCCGACATCGATCGGCTCGGTGCTCGAGAACTTCGATTCGACCCGCGCCGCGCTCGAGACCGCCATCGCGGACGCGACGCCGGATACTCTGGTGGAGACGTGGACGCTTCGAAGGGGAGACCACGAGATCACGAGCGGCCCGAAGGCGGTCATCTTTCGCCAGTTGGGGGTGAGCCATTTGGCGCACCACCGCGGTCAGCTCACCGTCTACCTGCGGCTCCTCGACATCGCCGTGCCGCAGACCTACGGACCCACGGCGGACGACCAGGGCGGCTTCGGCTAGACGCCGCGGCTCGAGCGACCGTCCGATGGCATTCATCGAGTACGCCGATGGCGACGCGATCCCGGAGACGGATCGCGTCGCCGACGACGACAACATCATCCGTGTCCACGGCGTGCACAGCCGCACTATCCCGCTCCATTACGAGCTCTACCGCGAGCTCATGTACGCGAAGGGCCCGCTCACGCGCGTCCAGCGCGAGCTGATCGCCGTCCGGGTCTCGGCGCTCAATGATTGCCACTACTGAATCGTGCACCACGGAGAGGGTCTCCGTCGGCTGCTGGACGCGAAGGGACACGAGACACCGGACATCGATGCGTTGCTGGCGACGCTGGCCCGCGACCACGGCGACGCGAATCTCGACGACGCCGACCGCGCGATGCTGGACTACGCGGCCAAGCTCACGCTCGATCCGGCCGCGATGAGCGCCGCCGACGTGGAGGCGCTGCGTCGACACGGATTCGACGACCGAGCGATCCACGACATCTGCGCGATCACCGCGTACTACGCGTTCGTGAACCGAATCGCCGATGGACTCGGCGTCGAGCTCGAGCCCGGGCGCGATGCGGGGACCGGGTAGACGCGACGGCTACAGACCAAAGGAGGTGCCGACGTGTGCCGAAACATCCGACCGCTGTTCAATTTCGACCCCCCCGCCACGGAGGATGAGATGCGCGCCTCCGCGCTTCAGTACGTCCGAAAGGTGAGCGGGTACACCAAGCCCTCGCAGGCGAATCGGGAGGCGTTCGAGGTGGCGGTCGATGAGGTGCTGGCCGCGACGGACAGGCTGATGAAGAGCCTCGTGACCAAGGCGCCGCCCAAGGACCGTGACGTCGAGGCCGAGAAGCGAAAGGCGGCCGCGGCCAAGAGGTTCGGCACCGTCGCCGGCGCCGCCTGAAGCCCTCGGTTCGACACGGACGCGCCGGACGACACGTTTCGCCCGACGACGCACACGATCGAGGGAGCGATCCCATCGGGCCGAACGAGGAACCCGCGGTGTATAATGAGACTTGCCGGGGGCACGTGGTTTGCCCCAGCGTTCGGGAGGGAGCCGGGAGGCGGAGCCAGTACCGGAGGATCGCATGAACAACCAATTCCAGGCCGATCGAGTCGCCGCGCGCGGGCACCCCGCGATCGGGGCCGCACGGGCCGAGTTCTTGGCGCGCACGTACAGCCATCTGTTCGCGTCGATCGCCATTTTCACGCTCATCGAGATCGCGCTGTTCCGCAGCGGTCTCGCGGAACGGATCGCCGTCTCGATGCTCGGGGTCAGCTGGCTGCTGGTCCTGGGCGGGTTCGTCGTCGTGAGCTGGGTCGCGAGTCGGGTCGCCGCGCGCGCGGAGAGCATGCCGGCGCAATACGGGGCGCTCGGCGGGTTCATCCTCGCGGAAGCGCTCATCTTCGTACCGCTCTTGTTCCTCGCGAACCTCTACGCGCCGGGCGTCATCTCGAGCGCGGCGCTCGTGACCCTGCTCGCGTTCGCGGGTCTGACGGCCGTGGTCTTCGTCACGCGGAAGGACTTCTCGTTTCTCCGCGGGGTCGTCGGGTACGGCATGGTCGTCGCGGTGGTGGCGATCGTGGCCGCGACGATCTTCGGCTGGGAGCTGGGAACGTGGTTCTCGGTCGGGATGATCGCGTTGGCCGGTGCGGCGATCCTTTGGGACACGTCGAGGATCCTGCACCACTATCCGGAAGATCGGCACGTCTCCGCGGCGCTCGAGCTGTTCGCTTCGGTCGCGCTCATGTTCTGGTACGTGCTGCGGTTGTTCATGTCGCGCGACTAGCGCGGGGACGATCGGCCGCTCGAACCGGGCCGAGCGGGAAACGACGAGCACTCTTCGCGGTCGTCGTCGTGACGGCGAACCCGGTCGTCTCGGACCCGTCGAGCGCCTTCGGTCGCGACGACCGCCTCGGTACGCTCGAGGCG
>JAKSCH010000528.1 GCA_022360695.1 Gemmatimonadota bacterium | reverse complement strand
CGCTGGCCGTCGCCGCGCTCAAGCTCGGGATCACCTCGATCGCCGTGCTCGCGCTCCGGTATCCGGTCCGCATGGCGTTGTCGGTCGGGCTCGGGCTCGCACAGATCGGAGAGTTCTCGCTCGTCCTGGAGCAGGCAGGTCGGCTGGAAGGGCTCACGCCCGGCGGGTTCGGCGAGGTGGGCCAGCAAGTGTTCCTCGCGGTCTCGGTGCTTCTGATGGCGGTCACGCCGTTCTTCGGCGGACTCGAGAAGCGGCTGGCCGCGGAGGAGGGCCTGGCCCCGCGGGGGGATGACGATGAGGACGAGCCGCTGGCCGCCCCCGGGGAGGGCGTCGTGATCATCGGCGGCTACGGGGTGGCGGGACGCGCCGTCCAGAGCTCCAGCATCGCGGCGGGGATCCCCTACCGGATCGTCGACCTCAACCCGGTCTCCGTCACCAAGGCCCAGGCGAGCGGGGTGCCGATCGAGCTCGGCGATCTGAGCCGAAGGAGCGTGCTGGAGCATGCCGGGCTCTCCGACGCCAGCTGCCTCGTGCTCACCATGAACGACATCGAGGCCGTCACGCGTGCGACGAAGACCGCGAAGCTGCTCCGTCCCGACCTACGCGTCGTCGTACGCGCCCAGTACGCGGCGGACGAGAAGGTCCTGACCGAGGCGGGGGCGGACCACGTGGTGATCGGAGAGCGCGAGGCGGCGGCCCGGCTCTCCGAGCTCGTCTGCGGTCGGGCCGTGGCCTAGTGTGGTGTATCAAACGTCCCTTGCCATTCGAGCGGCGATGCATCCCGCTCGCCGGCGTTGCTCGATCTCGACGTAGCTATGGCTACGCCTTCGTTCTCGCGCCTTGGCGAGCGGGCGCCTCACCACTCTCGGTGGTCAAGGGACGTTTGATACACCACACTAGACCGCGGTCGTCTTCAGGGCAGGTACCTGCTCGGGATCGGGCCGGCGCCGATCGCGCCCCTGGTTTCGCCGCGTGTCTCGGTCGACGTCGGTCGACGTCGGGCGCTAGGGGACCCGCCCTTCCGGCCCCACCGCGTAGGAGCGGACCGCGTTGGCCTCGACATCCGCGCGGGTGAAGAACGCCGGCTTGAAACGACGCTCGGCGTACAGAGACGCCTGGTCGAAGAAGTGGGGAGACGCCGGGTCGCCGCTCTGTCCGTAGTTGAGGATCGAGCCGGCGCGCGGCTCGGGACCGAACTCCACGACTTTGACGAAGGAGTTCCCCCCCAGACCGAGCCGCGGGGCCGCGGTCCTCGCGGGCCCGCTGTAGTAGCTGAACACCGAGCCGAGCCCGCCGCTCGCCCCGTCGATGGGCAGGCTGGGCCGGTCGGGATCGAGTCTCCGGGGGGCGCCGGGGAGCGGTCGCTGGTGCCGGTTGATCCGACCCCATTCCACGTCGATCGTGCCCCACTCTCGGCGCAGCGCATCGAGGCCCGCCGCGAGCGAGGCGACCAGGATCGGCTCGTCCGTGGCGCTCGGGTCGCGTCCTCCGACCCACTCGGCCATGAGGTGGAGCCACGTGGTCTCGACCGACGAGGCATCCGCCGTGGGAGCCCACGCCTTCAAGCGCGCGACGACGCGCGCGACCTCGCGCCACGCGTCCGATCCCGGGCTCGGCCCGGCCGGCGCCGCCACGGTACCCGCGTCGATCGATTCCCACTCCTCGGCGAGCGCCGGGACCAGGGTTTCCGCGCCGCTCAGATACGTGTCCCAGACCAGCGTCGCGAACTCGTCGAACGTCACGTCGTCGATCGACTCCAGGATCCGGCGCGAGCTCCGCGCGCGCGGGTTGTCGCTCTCGTCTCCCACCATGTACGCCGGAAAGTCCGAGCGGTCGAACGGCAGGTCGGGGGCCGCGGTGAACGGCGTGGAGTTCGTGTTCAGCACCCACCCGTTGGCGGGGTCGAACACCTGGGGCAGCTCGTCGAGGTCGTGAAAGCCCTGCCATTCCGTCGAGGGGTCGCTGCCGTCCAGGATCCCCGAGGGGTCGACGCCCGGTCCCCGCCGCGGCACGGCCGAGTTGTAGATGTAGCCGATATGGCCGTCGCGGTCCGCGTACATCGTGTTCATGTACGGCACGCGCAGCATCGACACCGCCTCGCGCCACTCGTCGAGCGACCGGGCGCGGATCATCGCCTCCCACTGCGCGAGCCAACCGCCCTCCTCCATGCGGGCGAGCCGCACGGCGAGCGGGTGCCCCTCCGGACCGATGCCGACGATCGGTCCATGGTGTGTCTTCCGGAATCGGAACGCCCGCGTCTCGAGTCCGTTCGCGGTCTTCACGCGCAGCGAGTCGGTCCAGGCCTCGGCCATCCGGACCCCGTCCCCGTAGCGGTACGCGAGCGGGTTCGCGGGATCGTCGAAGCGGATCGCCCAGAGATCGCTGTGGTCGGCGTAGTTGTCGGTGTAGGCCCACCCCAGCGCGTCGTTGTGCCCCATGTAGGGCAGCGCGAACCCGAACACCGTCAGCCCGGAGAACCGCAATCCCTCGCGGCTGTCCAGGTGGATCTCGGCGTAGCGCTGGACGCCGACGAAGCTCTGGTGCGGGTTGATGAGCAGGAGGGCATGCCCCTCGGCGGTGCGTGACGGCGCGATGGCCCACTGGTTCGAGCCCTGGTGACGCCGTCCCAGGGCGTCGAACTGACGCTCGTGATACTGCGGGCTCTCCCCGGTCGCCGAGCCGATCAAGCGATCGACCCAGGCGCCGCGGAGCCCCGCGTACCCGAGGAACTCGTTCTGGTAGTACTTGTAGCGGATCAGGGCGAGCGGGTACCACGGCTCGATGCGCCGGAGCACCCGGATCTCGTCATCGGGCCGGGCGGCGAGCCAGGCGTTCATCCCCGCGGCGAAGGCGTCGAGCAGGTCTCGGAGCTCCGCCGAGGTGCGGTCGTACTCCGCTCGCGACCGCGCCACGATCTCGAGCGCGCGCGCCATCCAGTCGTCCGAGACCCCTTCTTCTCCCACCAACTCCGCGTAGCGCCCCAGCGCGTGGAGATAGTTCTCCTCGATCAACGGCCAGTCGTCCTCGGCCAACGCCCAGGCCATACCGAGCACGGCGCCGCGGTCCGTGTCGCTGAGGACGTGGGGGACGCCCCACGCGTCTCGGTGAATGGTCGCGGTCTGCGCGCCCGCGTCGATCGCGACGAGAGCGAGGGCGAGACACGGCGCGAGCGAGACGAAGAATGGGGTGGTCGCGCGTCCGCGCGGTCCGTTCGAGCGGGTCGTCATTCGCATGGATCGGATCCGTGAAGGAGACATCGGAACATGCGAAGCCGTCGGGCCCCGAGCGAATGGGTGGAGTAGAGCGCCGACGGCGATTCCAGCGCGAGCTGGATGCATCGCCGCCCGAACCGGAGCGAGCGCAGCTCGGCGCCAGCCCATGCCAGGGGACGTTTGACGCACCACGCTAGGCCCCGCGCTCCGGGGCGCTCGGGTGCACGGCGACCGTGATCCGCAACGCCTCCTCCCCTTCGGGGTCGAACGCCGCGGTGACGTCTCCGATCCACTCTTGGAGCCGTCGCTCGAGCCGACGACGATCGTCGCGCGACAGCCGGATCTGCGCTTGTTCGATCATCACCTCGTCTCCACGGCCGGCGGTGTAGGCGCCGAGGATCTCGGTCTCGACGAGACGAAACGCCGATCGAAGCGCGGCCGCCGCCCCGGTCGCGGTCGCCGGGGAGCTCATCATCTCGGGATCGAGCTTCACCTCGCGCGCCGTGGCCGCGTACGCGTGCTCGGTGGTACCGCGAACCTTCCTCACCCCGACGACCTCGATGAACCCACCCTCTCGCAGGATCTTCAGATGGTGGTACAGCCTCGTCTGCGGGACGCCGAGCTCTTCGGAAAGGACCCGGGCCGTCGCGGAGCCATGGATCAGGCGCTCGAGAACGGCGAGCCGGATGGGGGAGGCGAGCGCCTTGAACTGGAGGGGCGACCGCACCACCACCTCGTCCGTCTCCTGCGGCTTGACGCGGTCCTCGTCCGGGCTGACCTTGGCCATTATTCAGATATATTTGAATATTCAAGAAGGGTTCCCCGGATGAACGTTGTAGCCCACACGCCGACCGGCAATCGCCGACCGTGCATCCCCGCGCGTCCGTTCGCGCGTCGCCGGCCTCGGATCGGGCTCGCCCTGGTCCTGATCGCTACGGCGGGGTGTCGCGAGACCGGGCCGACCGCGGTGGCGTTCGAGAACGGGATGTGGTTCGATGGGGTGGGCTTCGTCCATGGGACGCGGTACGCGGTCGGCGGCGTGCTTTCGGAGCGCGCGCCCGCGAACACCGCCGTCACGATCGATCTGGAGGGACGGCACGTGGTGCCCCCCTACGGTGAGGCGCACACGCACATCCTCGAGCCCGGGAAGATCGATGCCTACATCCAATACTATCTGACCCGAGGCGTGTTCTACGTCCGAGAGCAGGCCGGGCTGCCTTCCGTGAGACGGCGAATCGAGGACGCCCTCGACTCGGGCGTCGGCTTCGATTTCATCTCGGCGAATCAGGGGTTCACCGGCCCCGGTGGGCACCCGCTCCAGATCCTCGAGCAGGTACAGAGCCTCGGGATGCTGCCCCCGCTCGCGCCCGACGAGGTCGGGACGTTCGTCATAGAGAACGAAGCGCAGCTCGAGGCGGCGTGGCCGGAGTACCTCCGCGACCGCCCCGACTTCGTCAAGATCTTTCTCCACTATTCGGAAGCGCACGAGGCGCGATCCGGCGATTCGACGTACCTGTACCGACGCGGACTCGATCCGGCGCTGGCCGCGTCCATCGTGGATCGCGCCCGCGCCGCCGGACTCCAGGTCTCGGCGCACGCTTTCACCGCGTTCGACGTTCGCACCGCCCTCGAGGCCGGCGTCGATCACCTGGCGCACTTCCCGGGGCTCGGCTTCGACCCGGAGCTGGGCGAAGAGCACTTCCTTCTCACGGACGCGGACGCTCGTCTCGCCGCCGAACGAGGCGTCACCGTCACGACCACCATGTCCGACATGCTGGGAGACGATCCGGAGAGCATCCCCGAGGAGCGTCTCGCCTACGTCGACCGCGTCATCCGGCCGAACCTGTCTCGACTGCGCGAGGCCGGTGTCCCGATTCTGATCGGGACGGATCGACCGCGTCTCACGACGGATTCCGAGGTCGCCGTGCTCTCCGCGCTCGACTTGCTCGACAACCTCTCGCTGCTGCGCGCCTGGTCGATCGAGACCCCGCGCTCCGTGTTCCCCGATCGTCGCATCGGCGGTCTGGGAGAAGGATTCGAGGCGAGCTTCCTCGTGCTCGACGGGGATCCGCTCGAAGACTTCGCCAACACACAACGGATCGCGCTCCGGGTGAAGGAGGGTCGCCCCATCTTCCCCCGCGAGATGGAGTTCGGCCCCCCGGGGTCCGCCGGATCGCCCTGACCCGCGGCGGCGAGGGGTGACGCCCGAGGTCATGGAGATCCGCAACGACTTCGACGACAACGCGGGGTTCTGTCTTCAGGTACAGTCCGCGCTCGCACAGCTCGACCGCGCTACCGAGAGCGGTTTGACGCCGGTCGTCAACTTCGATCAGACCTTCGGCTACTACTACGATGCCGCTCGCGGGAGCAACGTGTGGGAATACCACTTCGAGCCGGTCGCGGGATCTCATCGACCGAGCTCGAGTCGCTTCCGCCCGGATCGATTTCGAGCGTCGGAGATCTCGCGTCGCAGTTCAACCCGAAGCTGCCGGTGCTCGACGTTCAGTACGGGCGCCAGTTCCAAGACGTCGAGCTGCAAGTTCTCGACGCAGATGGTAATGTCGTATAAGCCGCAGCCGGGGTGCACGGGCCGTCGGCGTCCGGGTCGACACCGAATCGAGCGGTCTCCACGAACACCGACGACTCCGGTCGTGCACGAAACCGACGTGTCGAAGTCGTCCAGCGTCTCCCGTGACGCGTTCGGGCCCGGAACGCCTCCGACGGTCGGCTCATGACCGTCGGGGACGATTCAAGACACAAGAACCACATGGAGTGACCATGCGATCCATATCCTCCATCACGGTCTTCGTCGCCGCCGCCACGTTCCTGCCCGCCGCGGCCCTGGCGCAAAGCTCGGGATCCGACCGACACCCCGGGTCGGCCGTCGTGCGTGAGAAAGGTGGTGACGGCGAGGCCCTCGTCCGCATCGAATGCGACGTGGCTTCACAGCCCGAGGCCGGGTTCATCACCGAGCCGAACCGAATCACGAGACGTGAGACGGGTCGATCGAACATGGGCTCGGTGCGACTCCGACCGTGGAAGGACACCGACGACGTCCTCATCACCACGTCCTGGGGCGCCGCCTGGGTTCCTCGGCCGACGTCGAGCGGCGGGGTGCTTACGATGCAGGTGGACGTCGGCCCGGTCTCGTTCGTCCGCGACAACATGCCCGTCGCCGTCACGTACGAGATGTGGAAGGCGGGCGACATCCCGTCGGAGCGCACCACCGTCGAGCTCGAGGCGAACTGCAACGAACGCGACCCCGACGCTCCCGCGTGGCGAAGAATCGGGAGCCCGTGACGCGGAGTCGTCTCGCGGTTCCGATCCGGGTCGGCAGGGTCGCTAGACCAAGCTCTGCATCTGACAGAGCGCCCGGAACCGGCCCCCATCGCGGTTCACGAGCTCGTCGAACTTTCCCGACTCGACGATGCGACCGCCCTCGAGCACGTGGATCACGGACGCATGGCGAATCGTGGAGAGCCGATGTGCCACGATCAACACAGTCAACCGGCCGTGCAGGAGCTCGAGGCTCCGCTGCACCGCACGTTCGGAGACGGAGTCCAAGGCCGACGTCGCCTCATCGAGGATGAGGAGCTCGGGTTCACGGTAGAGCTCCCGCGCGATCGCGATCCGTTGGCGCTCGCCACCGGAGAGACGATGTCCGCGCTCGCCGAGCTCGCTGTCCCACCCGTCTTCGAGCCCCTCGATCAGCTCCAGGCAGTTCGCGAGCCTCGCCGCCTCACGAGCCCGCTCCAGCGTCGAGTCGTCCAGGTCGCGGTCCCAGCGCATGGTCACGTTTCGCGCGACCGAGCCTGAAAAGACGACCGACTCCTGCGTGACGTAGCCGAGGGCCGCACGGTATTCGAGACCCCGGATGGCGCGCAGATCGGCGTCGTCGATCATGACCGCGCCTTCGTCCGGCTCGACGCATCCGGCGATGAGATCGAGTAGCGTGCTCTTCCCCGCGCCCGAGGTGCCGACGATCGCCACGGTCTGTCGCTTCTCGATCGTCAGATCGAGGCCGCGCACGACGTGCTTCGCGCCGTACCGAAACGCCACGCGCTCGAGGCGGATCGACTCGTCGAACCGGAATGGGGTACCATGGTCCTCGGGCTCGGCGGCTCGATCGAGCTCGGATCGTAGGCGTTCGTAGGCATCGATCGAACCGATGGAAGACGCCGCGTCGTGCCAGTAGTCCTGGAACCACATGAGCTCGATCGAGACCCGGTAGAAGAACAGGATCCCATCGGTGATGACACCGAGGCTCTGACGGAGCGAGACGACGAAGATGTAGAATACCGCGCCGATCCACATGACGAGCAGCGGCTCGCGAATCGCGACCCGCGTCCAGTCCACGACCGCGGCCCGATCATCGATCGCGCGCGCGGCCCCGGCCGCCCGGGCAAATGCGCGCTGTACCACGGGGAAGCGTCCGGTAGCGCGCAGGTACTTGAAGGCCTGCATCCCCTCGACCGACAACGAAGCGAGGCGGCCGGCGGCGCTCGTCGCCCGCCGCGAGATCGCGGCGCGAGCGCGCGAGAACCGGCGGGTGAGCAGCAAGCTCACGAGCCCGGACGCGGCCAGCACCGCGGCGAGCGGAGGGTGCAGGACCACGGCGACGACGAACAACAGGGTGGCTGTCGTCAACGAGCCGATGGCGGCGCACACCCGATCCATGGCGTGCCCCGCCGAATCGATCTCTCGCACGAGGAGATTTCCGAGCGCGCCGAGTCGCTTCGCTTCGATGTCACGGATCCGGACGCGCCCCAGCCTCTCGAAGACGTCGGTCCGCATCCGCTCGCGCGATCGATTGAAGACGCGAACGCGATAGCTTCCGACGACGAAGACGAGCAATCCCTTGGCCGTGAACAAGCCCACCATCATCAGCAGCAACGCCTCGATGGAACGACCCTCGGCCCACCGCTCCAGCGCGCCGGCGAGCATCCCCTCGGCCGGAGCGGCATCCTCCGAAGCCAGTCTCGTCAGGATCGGCACGAAGAGCAGGATCCCCACGCCTTCGAAGGCGGCGGCGACGATCCCGAGCGCCCACATCGAATAGAAGTGCCCGCCGATGTTCGCTCGCGTGACGGCGACGTAGCGACCGAACCCGCGGAACGCGGAGATCACTGTGCTCCGCGCGCCACGAGCCTCCCACCTTCGAATCGTGCGGCACCGACCGCGAGGACCGCGAGAAGCCCCAGGGTGCGGATGGGTCCGTATCGATTCATGGCGATGCAGTGTGCCGTGGCTCTCAGCCTCTCGCGCAACGTCAACGTTCGATAGGAGGACGTGGAGCTGAGCGCACCCGAGTACCTGCCGTAGCTGCCGAGCTTGGGCAGGAGCTCCGCCAGCGTCCGGACCTCCAGGTGCACCGCCACCGCCTCCCTCGCATACACGATGGCGACGTCCGACCGCTGCTGGACCGCGCGGTGGAGGATCTCCGTGTCGCCCGCGCGCGGAAGCGGTGGGAAGAGCCCGAACTCGTCGAAGAGCTCCGCGCGGACGGCCATGTTGCCCCCGTGTCCGTAGAAGCACTCGCGGAGCGCTCGATCGAACAACCACTCCGTCTTGGCGTCGTAATAGTCGGCGTAGCGGCGCAACAAGAAGCTCGCGCTCTCGGGGTACGCGAGGCGTCCGACCAAGATGTCGGCCCCGCTTCGATCGAACGCGTCACCGATCCGTGAGAGCCAATCTCGACCTACTCGGCAGTCCGCGTCCGTGAAGGCGATCACACGCCCGCGGGCCGCTTTGATGCCCGCATTGCGGGCGATGTACGGATCTCTCTTCGGCTCCCGCAGCACCGTTACGTCGGTTCGGTCCTCGAGGATCTCGAGCGTGCCGTCGTCCGATCCGTTGTCGACCACGACGATTTCGAAGCGCTCCCGTCCGATGTCCTGTAGACTGAGGGCCTTGAGACATTCCTGGAGATGTTCTGCCTCGTTCAACACCGGAATCACCACGGAGAAATCCATGGTCACCGGCGAGTCGAGAGCGATGGTGGCCCGCGCCGATCTTGAACAGGGGTCACGGGTTCATCGTCCTTGAGCATGCAACCCGTCGTCTTTCTCAGTCCGATTACGCCTTCGCCCCGTGGGCCAGGGCTCGCGATGCGCGCTGATCGTATCATCCGCGCGCTAGCGCGCAATCGGCCGGTCCATGTCCGCATCGTCCCCATGCACGACCTACGGCCGGCGGCACCCCCGCTATATGAGGGTCCATACGAGACTTGCGAGCACGTCTGGGACACGAATCGGCCATGGAGCCGGCGACGCGCTCGACAGGCCCTTTCGGACGAACGGTCGAGGGCGCTGCGCGCGAAGCTGGCCGCCACGATCTCGGGTCTGACGCCATCGGTGATCCTCTCGTTTCGACACGCGATGGCTCCCTTCGCGGAGCCCCTCATCCGGGACCCGGCGCGAGCTCGTTGGGTGCTGGATCTCGACGAGCTCGAGTCCAGCACGCGGAGCCGAATCGCGAACCTGCACGCCGTGCGGGGCGAGCTGCGGCTGTCCGCTCGGTTGGGGCGCGAGGTCGAGGAGCACCGCATCCGCGAGACACGTGATCTGAGGCGACCCGACCAAATCTGGGTGTGTTCCGACCCGGAGGCCGATCGCGTGCGCACGGCGGTCGACAGATCGGCCATCGTCGTGCCCAACGTCGTTCCGCTCCCCGACCTCCGCCATCTCGAGACCGAGCTCGGATCGCGATCGTCCCCGGAACGATCGCACCGCACCCGGCTGCTCTTCGTCGGCGGCTTGGCCTATCTCCCCAACATCGACGCTGTGGAATGGTGTGGACGCGAGGTGTTGCCGCTGCTGAACGCGGATGGGGAAAACGAGTTCGAGCTCCGGGTCGTCGGTCGAGCCGGAGCCCGCGCGCGTCGTCGGTTGGGCGCGATCCCCCGCGTGGACCTCGTGGGGCGCGCGGACGACTTGGCGCGTGAATACGCGAACGCCGATCTCTGCGTGGTTCCGATCCGGGCGGGAGGCGGTACGCGGATCAAGCTGCTCGAAGCCTTGGCACACCGCCGACCCGTCGTGAGCACCGGTCTCGGCGCGGAAGGCCTCGAGCTCGAAGACGGCGAGCACCTGCTCATCGCCGATTCCGCGCGCGAGTTCGCGGCAGCGTGCGGGTCCCTGTCGCGAGACGCCGACACCGCGGCCCGACTCGGGGCGATGGGTGTCGCGCGCGTCGCGGAGCGCTATGCGCCGCGAGCGCTCGAGCTCGCCATCGAGACGGCGCTGGATCGGCTCGGCGCGGCGGGCCGCCCGTGAAGGGGATCCACTACGTGTCGATGGGCGATGACTCCGGGTACGCCGACGCGGGTCGCCGGGTGCTGCGTGGCCTCGTCGCGGCCGACGTTCCCGTGACGTGGACGCCGATGGTGCTGGGCCAGGCGTGGGGTCTGGGGTACGAGCCGTTCGAGGGTCGCGGGCTCGACGCCCCGCCGGACCTCGCCGCGTTGTGCAACCGCCCGCTCGACGTCGACACGGTCATCCTCCACACCGTCCCGGAGTACTATCCCCTGTGGCGAGACCGGCTCGCGGATCGTGATCGGGAAGACCGGCCGCTCCTGATCGGATACCCCGTGTGGGAAACGACCGCGCTCCCCGAGCCCTGGCCGGAGCTGCTGGAGGTCGTGGATGGTCTGTTGCTCCCCTGCGAATGGAATCGCGATGTCTTCCGAGCCTCGGAAGTCCGGGTCCCGATCGAGGTCGCTCCGTTCCCCGTGCTCGCCGACGCGAGACTTCCTTCACCCGTCGAGAGGGGCGATGACCCGTTTCGCTTCTACTCCATCAACTCGTGGACGGTGCGCAAGGCGCTCGACCAGTTGCTCCACGCCTATCTCCGCGCCTTCGACGCGGACGATCGCGTCGAGCTCGTGCTCAAGACGTCACGCGAGGACTTCACCAGACCTCGTCATCCCTTCGTCCGGAGAATCCTCGGCCGGGCCTCCACCGCGACCGCGGTACGCACGATTCTCGAGACGTACCCGCGGCCGGCGACCGTACGACTCGAGACGCGACGAACGGCCGATGGTGAGATTCGTCGGTTGCACGCGGACAACGACTGCTATGTTTCGTTGTCGCATGGCGAGGGGTGGGGGTTCGGCGCGTTCGATGCCGCGAGCTGGGGCAACCCGGTGATCACGACGGGGTTCGGTGGCTCGCTCATGTACCTGACCCCGGAGGAGGCGTCCCTGGTCGCCTACGAGCTCGAGCCGGTCGATCCCGCGAACGGATCGTCCTACACGCCGGACCAACGGTGGGCGAGCGCCGATATCGATGACGCGGTCGAGCGTCTGCGAGACGTCCGAGCCCACGCCGCGGCGGCTCGGGCGCGAGCCGCCGCCCTGGCCGACCGGATCCACGGGCGCTTTTCCCCGGAGGTGGTGACGCGGGATCTGCTCGCGAGCATCGAGAGGCTCCGGGCCGGACGCGCGTCGCGGGCATGACGATCCCACGTCGGTTCCACTTCGTGTTCGGTCTGAAGCCACAGACCGAGCCGTTTCACCTGTCGCACTACCTTTGTCTCGTCTCGTGTCTCGAGGTCAATCGTCCCGAACGCGTCACGCTGTACTATCACTACGAGCCCTACGGTCGGTGGTGGGATCTCGTCCGCGAACGCATCGAGCTCGTCCACGTCGATCTCCCGGATGTGGTCGAGGGGTTCGAGTACGATGACGCCGTCGTCGACAGGTATCGATACGCGCACCATTCGGACTTCGTCCGCATCGAGCAGCTGATCCGGCACGGGGGCGTCTATGCCGACATCGACACGCTCTTCGTTTCGCCGCTCGCGGATCACCTGTTCGAAAAACGCGTGGTGATGGGTCGGGAAGACCCCATGTTCGACGAGCGGACCGGGAGCACTCGCTCCTCGGTCTGCAACGCGTTCATCATGGCCGAAGCAGGGTCTCCGTTCCTGACGGAGCTCCTCGAGCGCATGCCCGAGGCGTTGGATGGGAGCTGGAGCGCGCATTCGTGCTTCCTGATCGACGACATGGCGCAGGAGCAACCGGACTCGATCCACCTGGAGGAGCCGCGCTCGTTCTACCCTTTCATGTGGAATCGCGAGGATCTGGCGCGCTTGTTCGAGGGGTGCGAGCGAGACCTCGACGGCGTCTACAGCGTGCACCTGTGGAGCCACTTGTGGTGGGAACGGAGCCGCCGCGACTTCTCGCGCTTCCACGCGG
>JAKSCH010000200.1 GCA_022360695.1 Gemmatimonadota bacterium | reverse complement strand
GTCGAGACGCTCGAGCGCGAAGCGGCGCCCCCGCTGACCCACCTCTTCATACAAGGAGGCGTCGGCGGGCTGGCGAGCGGGGTCTGCGGGAGGTTGTCACAGCTCCTCGGCGCCGCGACACCGCGTTTCGTGATCGTCGAACCGTGGAAGGCGGATTGCTTCGGGCGCGGTCTTCGGGCCGGCCGGCTCGTCGTCGCCGAGCCACCGTTCGAGACCGAGATGGGCGGGCTGGCCGCCGGCGTGCCGTCGACGGTGGCTTGGACGTATCTGCGACGCGCGCTCGACGCGGGGGTCGCCCTGAAGGAATCGGCTTGGCGCCGCGGCACCGCGGCCCTCGCGAGCGGAGAGCTGGGCGGGACGATTACGGCCGGGCCATCCGGAGCGGCCGGCGTCGGGGCCTTGCTGGAGCTGACGCGTCTACCATCCGTCGGACGGCTGTTGGATCTGACCCCGAGCTCCCACATCGGGTGTATCGCGACCGAGACGCGTTTCGAGTAGGTCCGCCGCCGAGTGCGGCGACTACGTTCGTCGCGTTCGCGCCGCCCGAGTGAGCCGGAAACGGGCGGCCGTCCCCGAGCGCGCTCAACGTCCGCCCCCCGAGGTCGAGCCCCTCGCCGGGTCCTCGTAGAAACGCCACGCCGGCCGGAAGTCCTCGCTCGGCGGTTCTTCCAGGAGACGAGCTCGCACCATCTCGATCGGCATCCGCCCCCCGCGGAGGATCGCGTCGTGAAACGCGCGGTTCGTCATCTGCCCGGATCCCACGAGCTCCTCGTGCAGACGTCGGATCTGAAGACCGCCGATCATGTAGGCCACCTGGTAGAGCGGCGAGTACGTACCGTTGAAGCTCCTCCGCACCTCCGCTTCGGCATTCGCGCGCTCGTGACCCACGCGCTCGACGAGGAAATCGATCGCCTCGTCGGGCGTCATCCGTCCGAGGTGGAAGCTCAACGAAAAGATGATCCGGGCCGTGCGATGCATCCTCCAGAACAGCATGCCGACCCGATCCTCGGGAGAGCGCGGGAAGTCCAGATCCCAGAGCAGCATCTCCCAGTAGAGCGCCCAGCCTTCGCCCCAGAACGGCGTGGAGAAGACGCGCCGGTGCGCGTTGTAGCGCTCCGTCATGAAGCCCTGCAGGTGGTGCCCGGGGATGAGCTCGTGGTGCACGACGGCCCGAGAGAAGTGCTCGTTGTTCCCGCGCATGCTCATCAGCTTGTCCGCGTGCTCCATCGCATCGGTGGGGAACGAGACCTGGATGACTTCTCCACCGAGGAAGAAGGGCGCCACCTTCTGTCGCTCCGGGGACATCATCTCGATCCGCCAGATCTCATCGGCGAGGGCGGGGACGGTCACCAGATCGTGCTCCGTGACGAAGCGGACCGCCTCGTCCGCGAGCTCGCGGATCATCTGCGGCTGCTCCCCCGGGTCGCGGTGGAGCGTCTTCACGTGCTCGAGCGCCGCGAGCCAGTCATCCCCGTATCCCAGCTCGCGCGACGCCTCGATCATCCGAGCTTCGCACCAGGCGTACTCGCGCTCGGCGATCTCGATGAGCTCCTCCGGCGTGTACACGATCATCTCGTGCGCCAGATCGGCGCGCATGCCGTCGGCGCCGATCGGGTCGCCGACGATCGGCTCCTCTTCGCCCTCCTTCGCCCCTACGAGCTCCTCGCGTAGATACCCGCGGTATGCCTCCAGCGCGGAGGTGGCGGTCGCGTACGGCTCCTCGTTCCACCACGTGAAGGTCGGGTCGTACCCCGCGTAATGCTCGTACCAACGCTCCAGTCGCGTCTCGAGCTCCGAGAGCGCGTTCGCGGCCCGGAGCGCCACGATCCGGGAGACCTCCTCGGGTCCGTCCGCTCTCCGCCGCTCGATCTCGTCCTTCGCGCGCTCGATCCGTTCGGGTAGCTCGGCCAGCGAGGCGGCGGCCTCCGCCGCCTCGACCGGCTCGCGGTCGCGACGACGCCCCTCGAAATCGATGATCGTCTTCACGAACGGGAGGAACGCGTCCATCTCGATCGCCAGCCGCTCTTCTCGATCCAGGAGCTCGATCCGATAGCGGAGCTCGTTGCGCATGAGCACGTGATCGATGCGCCCCTCGGCTCCGAGGCCCGCGAACTCGATCCGGTCGAGCCGCTCTCCCCAGTCGCGGTAGAACGCTCGGAATCGATCCCGGCGCTCGGCCGAGTACGGTACGTCCCAACGTCGAAGCAGGGCCGCGCGGTCCGATGCGTATCGCTCGACGAAGTCACGGAGCTCGCTGGTTGCCGCCGGCGATGTCGCGGACTCCTGCGCCCGGATGGGCGACGCGGCGACCAGCGCGGTGAGGAGGCCTATGGACAAGAAGCGTCCGGCGATTCGAATGCGCGCCATGGATCCGATTGCCTCCGAATGTGGTCTGGCACCGACGTCCCCGGAGGACCGACGCGGGCTCCCGGGACATCCACGAGCACGGGTACGGTAGCAGCTCGATGAGATGGGGCGCGACCACGCCCCGTACGCCCGGCTCGTCCTCGGCGCGACCCGGCCGACGGAACCCCGCCCGCTAGCGGCTTCGGAGGCGCACGCCCACACTGGTCGCTGGTCCGGTCTTTCCTCGACCCTTCACTCGAATCTCGCCGAGCCGACACATGTCCGATTTCTCCGTTCAGATCGACGCTGCGCTCCCGCGTTACCGCGCGGAGCTCGATGAATTCCTCTCGATCCGAAGCATCAGCACGACACCCGAATCGGCGTCGGCGGTGCGCGACTGCGCCAGGTGGGTAGCCGACGCGATGAAGGCCTCCGGCGTGACGCAGACGGAGATCGTGGAGACGAAGGGGCACCCGATCGTGCTCGGCGAGCGGATCGTCGCGGAGGACGCACCGACCATCCTCCTCTACGGCCATTACGATGTG